>CAZQHA010000675.1:0-2379 GCA_964592795.1 uncultured Planctomycetaceae bacterium
CCTGGAAGCTTCGGGCTCGGACGGAACGGACGAGCTGGGCGTCGCCGGCTGAACCTGGCCATTCCAGGCGACACCCCCCGTGGATGCACGACGGGAGCGGATCCTTGGGTTCACTTTCCCTAGGAGGATCGGGCGCCTTGCTGCCTCCGAGGCGCTTCTGCTATCGTGCCCGATTACGCCGTCGTCCTCAGGGTCCAGGAACCTGCCAGGAACGCGTCCGCTCCCGAGCCCTCAGCCCCGCTTTGCTGGGCTTTCGCCACCGCACATGGAAACCTCTTTGCCGCAGCGCCTTCAGAAGTCCGTCTCCGGATCCTTCCACAAGACCGCGCTGCTCCAGAAGCGCGTCCGCGAGCTGATCCGCGGCGCCGCGCCGCTGATCGAGACCCGCGAGGTCAATCCGATCAAGATCGCGTTCCTCGAGATGGAGCGCGGCTTGATCGAGCTCATCCCCGACGAAGAGGGCTCCGTCCCGTTGTAACCGTCCTCCGTGCGCGCCCAGCCGAATACGCGCGAGGCACGCTTCGAGACTCGGCTGGCGAAGCGCGGCGGCGCGGTCGAGCTCCTGCGCATTCCGGCCGCGCTCTACGGCGCCGCCGTCGTGCTGCGCCGCGCGGCGTACGACGCGGGGCTCGCGCCCGCAGCGCGCGTCGACGTCCCCGTGATCAGCGTCGGCAACCTGTCGACGGGCGGCACCGGCAAGACGCCGTTCTGTGCCTGGCTCGTCCGCGAGCTCGAAGCACGCGGTCTGCGACCCGGCATCGCCTCGCGCGGATACCGGAGCGAGCCGGGAAGTGAGCTCAACGACGAAGGCCGCTTGCTCGCGCGCTTGTGCCCGGGCGTGCTGCAGGTCCAGGACAAGGTGCGGGCGCGCGGCGCAGAGGAGCTCGTCGCGAAGGGCGCGAGCGCGATCGTGCTCGACGACGGATTCCAGCACCGCGCGTTGAAGCGCGATCTCGACTTCGTGCTCGTCGACGCGACGCGGCCGTGGGGCCTGCCGCCGCCCTCGGACGGAGGAGACGCCGTGAGCGCGCTTCTCCCGCGAGGGTTCCTTCGCGAGCCGAAGAGCTCGCTGGCGCGCGCCGACGCGATCGTGATCACGCGCGCGGGCGCGCGAACCGTCGCGGAGCTCGAAGCGGAGATCGCGCGGATCGCGCCGGGCCGCCCGATCGTGCGCGCCGATCATCGCGTGCGTCGATTGCGCGACGAGCGCGGCGCAACGCACGCGATCGGCGATCTCGACGGGCGCGCCGTGGACCTCGTCAGCGCGATCGGCAACCCCGACGCGTTCGAGGCGAGCGTCCGCTCGTGCGGCGCGACGATCCGCGAGCACCGCGTCTTCGAGGACCATCACGCGTACGCGCCGGCGGACGTGGCGGGGCTCGGAGGGGCGGGGACGTGGCTCGTCACGACGGCCAAGGACGCGGTCAAGCTCGAATCGATCGGCGTCCCGTTTCGCGCCCTCGAGATCGAGCTCGAGATCCTGACCGGACACGCGGTGCTCGAGGCGCTCCTCGACGCGCTTCCCACCGGCCGGCGCGACCACGAGGCGCGCGCACTGCACGCCGGGCTGCATGGCTGAGCGCGACGAAGACGACGACGGGAGCCCGATCGCCGTCGCGGGCGCGGACGACGCCCTGCTCGGCGAGAGCCGCTTGCCGGCGGGGCTCTCCGTCGAGTGGCCCGTGCCGCGCACGGCCGTGCTCGGATCGCGCGCGGGATTCGCCGCGTCGCTCGAGCTCACCGCGCTGCGCGCGGTCACGGGCTCGCTGGCGCGGCTTCCGCAAGGGCTGCAGCGCGCGCTGGTCGAGATGACCGCGCGCGTCGCGCGCCGCGTCGACACGCGCCGCAGCCGGAACGCGCGCGAGTTCCTGCGTCAGGCGTTCGGACCGTCGATCGACGAGCGCGAGCTCGAGGCGCGCGTGCTCCAGGCTTGGCGTCACCTGATCGGCCTCGCGATCCGCAGCGAGGCGCTCCCGCGCCGCGTGCCGATCGAATCGATCCGCGATCATTTCGACGTCCGCCTGTCGGACGACGTGCGCAAGGTGATCGCGAGCCGGCAGGGATGTGTCTTGGTGACCGCGCACGTCGGCGACTGGGAGTCGGGCGCGTCGATCCTGCCTTGGCTCGGCTTCGATCCCCTGTACGCGGTCGCGAAGCCGCCGCGCAATCGACCTCTCTCGGTGCACCTGCAGCGCTTGCGCGAGTCGCGCGGCATGCGCGTCCTGCCGCGGCGCGGCGCGATGCGGAGCGCGAGCGCGATCATCGAAGCCGGCGGCACGCTCGTGATGCTCCTCGACCAGCGCGCGCGCACGCGGCCGGTGTACGCGCCGTTCTTCGGCCGCATGGCGCGCTGCGATCGGAGCGCGGGCGTGCTCCTGC
>CAZQHA010000676.1:0-2372 GCA_964592795.1 uncultured Planctomycetaceae bacterium
CTCGCCGGGGGCCTGGACGCGGACAACGTGGAGGAGCGCATCCGGAAGGTCCGGCCGTACGGCGTCGACGCCAGCTCGCGGCTCGAGTCCGAGCCCGGCAAGAAGGATCCCGATCGCGTCGCCGAGTTCGTGCTCGCCGCGAGCACGGCGCTGAAGGAGTTGAAGTGACATGAGCCCCGCATCGACCGCACGCTTTGGCCCCTACGGAGGACGGTTCGCGCCCGAGACCTTGATGGCGCCGCTCCTCGAGCTCGAAGCCGCGTGGAAGAGCGCGGAGGACGACGCGCGTTTCCAAGCCGAGCTCGAGGAGCTCCTGCGCACGTACGCGGGACGGCCGACGCCGCTCTTCCACGCGAAGCGGCTCTCGGCCGAGATCGGCTGCGAGCTGTGGCTCAAGCGCGAGGACCTCCTGCACACCGGCGCGCACAAGTTGAACAACTCGCTCGGCCAGTGCCTGCTCGCGAAGCACATGGGCAAGCGGCGCATCCTGGCGGAGACCGGCGCAGGGCAGCACGGCGTCGCGACCGCGACCGCGTGCGCGCTGCTCGGCCTCGAGTGCACCGTGTACATGGGCACCGTCGACGCCGCGCGGCAGCGCATGAACGTCCTGCGCATGGAGCTGCTCGGCGCGCGCGTCGCGCTCGTCGAGAGCGGGCAGCGGACGTTGAAGGACGCGATCAATGAAGCCATGCGCGCGTGGGTCGGCGATCCGAGGAACGCGCACTACGTGCTCGGGAGCGCGCTCGGCCCCCACCCCTACCCCTCGATCGTGGCCGGCTTCCAGCAAGTGATCGGTCGCGAGGCGCGCGCGCAGATGCGCGAGCAGGCCCGCGCGCTGCCCGACGTCGCGGTCGCCTGCGTCGGCGGCGGGAGCAACGCGATCGGGCTCTTCCGCGGGTTCCTGGACGACGCCCAAGTGGCGCTGGTCGGGATCGAGGCCGGCGGCGAGGGCCCGGGAGCCGGCGGCGCGGGCCGCCACGCGGCGCGGTTCGCGGGCGGCTCCCCGGGAATCCTCCACGGCTGTAGTACGTGGCTCCTCCAGGACGAAGAGGGACAGGTGATGCCCACCCACAGCATCTCCGCGGGCCTGGATTATCCGGCCGTCGGCCCCGAGCACGCCTGGCTGCGCGACGAGGGTCGCGCCACGTATGCGTGGTGCACCGACGAGGAGGCGATCCGCGGGTTCGAGCGCTTGGCGCGCCTCGAAGGCATCCTGCCCGCGCTCGAGAGCGCGCACGCGATCGGCTGGGCGCTGCGCGAGCGCGCGAGCCTCGCCGGGAAGCGCGTCCTGGTCAACGTGTCGGGCCGCGGCGACAAGGACCTCGACACGCTCGCGGACATCGCACGCGACCGCTTGTCGATGTCGAAGAGGCGACGGACGCCGTGAAGAGCGCCAATCGACTCGTGACGTCGCTCTTGCGCCTGCGCGCGCGGGGGGGCCGCGGCATCTCGCCGTTCATCACCGCCGGCGACGGAGGGCTCGACGTGACGCTGGCCGTGCTGCGCGCGCTCGACAAGTGCGACGTGCCCTGCGTGGAGCTCGGGCTCCCGTTCAGCGATCCGATCGCGGACGGCCCCGTGCTGCAGAGCGCGGCTCAGCGCGCGCTCGCGTCGGGAACGACGTTCGACGCGATCCTCGAGATGCTGATCCGCTTCCGCCGCGGCAGCGACGGAGCCCTCGGCAGCGATCTGCCGATCGCGATCATGTCGTACGCGAACCCGCTCGTGCGGCGCGGTCTCGATCGCGCGCTGCCCGCGCTCGCGCAAGCCGGCGCCGACGGAATCCTGGTCGCCGACATGCCCGTGGAAGAGGCGGGACCGATGGAAAGCGCGGCGCGGCGCGCCGGGCTGGCAACGATCTTCTTCGTCGCGCCGACGACGAGCGCCGAGCGCATGGAGAGCGCGATCGCGCACAGCCAGGGGTTCGTCTACGCGATCGGACGCTTCGGCGTCACCGGCGAGTCGACGCAGCTCGACGCGGAAGCGCAGGAGTTCCTCGCGCGGGTGCGCACGGCCGCGAAGGGCCTGCCCGTCGGCGTCGGGTTCGGCATCACGAACGCGGAGCAGGTCGCGATCGCGACGAAGCACGCCGACATCGCGATCGTCGGCAGCGCGCTCGTCGAGCACATCCACCAGGCCGTCGCGAGTACACATGCAAGCCGTCCCGAAGCCGCCGCGGCGGCCACGCGCGCCTTCCTCGCGAGCCTCTCGAAGGGGATCGCGGCATGAAGCCCGCCGCGCGCAACCAGCTGCGAAACCTCGACCGCGCGCTGCTCGCGTTGTGCGACGAGCGCGCGCGCCTCTTGTCGGAAGTGCCCGCCGCCGACCCCGGTCGCGCCGCCGCCGTCGAGGACATGCTGCGCCGCCACGAC
>CAZQHA010000677.1:0-2363 GCA_964592795.1 uncultured Planctomycetaceae bacterium
CACGTCACCAAGAGACTTCCGGCTGCGCGGGGCGCCCGCGGCGATCGGCTCGAGCGCGATCGCGACGACTCTCCGCGCCGAGCCGGCGCGGACGCTGACGGCGAGCGAGCTCGCACGCGGGCTCCTCCCCGGTCGTCCGGGCGTCGATTACGTCCCGACCGTCACGCCGAACGGCGTCGCGCTGCCGTTCCGCGTGGTGGACGGCGTGAAGGTGTTCCACCTCGTCGCGGAGGAGGTCGAGCACGAGTTCGCTCCCGGCATGAAGGGACACTGCTTCGGCTACAACGGCCGTGTCCACGGCCCGACCATCGAGGCGGTCGAGGGCGATCGCGTGCGGATCTACGTCACGAACCGATTGTCGGTCCCGACGACCACGCACTGGCATGGCCTCCTCCTGCCGAATGGCATGGACGGCGTCGGCGGGCTCACGCAGCGCCCGATCCATCCCGGCGAGACGTTCAAGTACGAGTTCGTGCTGCGCCAGCACGGCGCGTACATGTACCACTCGCATCACGACGAGATGACGCAGATGGCGATGGGGATAATGGGCATGTTCATCATCCATCCGCGGAATCCGTCGGCGCCGGCTCCCGACCGCGACTACACGTACATGCTCAGCGAGTGGAAGCTCGACGTCGGCGCGCGCCGCCCGGATCCGAACGAGATGAGCGATTTCAACGTCCTGACGTTCAACGCGAAGATCTCGCCGGCGACGGAGCCCTTGCTCGCGCGCACGGGCGAGCGCGTGCGCATCCGCATCGGGAACCTGTCCGCGATGGACCACCATCCGATCCATTTGCACGGCCACAACTTCACGGTCGTCGAGACCGACGGGGGAGTGATCCCGGAAGCCGGCCGCTGGCCCGAAGTCAGCGTGCTCGTTCCGGTCGGCAGCACGCGCACGATCGAGTTCGTCGCCGACAACCCCGGCGACTGGTCGCTGCACTGCCACATGACGCACCACGTCATGAACCAGATGGGTCACGGCATCCCGAACCTGATCGGCGTCGACGCGTCGCTCTTCGACGACACGCTCGCGTCCGCCGTGCCCGAGTTCGACGGCATGGGCATGTCGATGCACGGCGAAGTCGACGATTCGATCCCGAGGAACAGCCTGCCGATGCTCGGCATGCGCGGACCGTTCGGCTACGTGACGATGAGCGGCATGTTCACGGTGCTCAAGGTACGCGACGAGATCTCGCCGGGCACCGCGGACGGTTGGTACGAGCATCCCCGCGGCAGCGTCGCCGACCGCGCGACCGACGAGGATCTGCGCGCCGACGGAATCGAGCCCTGACACGCGGCGGCGCGCGGCTCGGCGTTACCCGAATCCGCGGAATCACGCTCGGAGAAACAGCGACGAGGTCGCGTATTTCTCTCCGAGGCGTCGAATCGGGATGGCGAATCGCTCTATTCCTTGGCCTGACGCGATCGTTAGAATTCCGCGCTCAGCGGAACTTTTCCCCCGTCATCCCAAGGAGCGTAGTGTCAAGCCCATGAAGCTTAAGAACGCACTGATCTGTGGACTTCTCGCGACCAGCCTCGCCACGCCGAGCTGCCTCGGCCCCGACAACGCCTACAATTCCGTCAAGAACTGGAACGCGGGAGTTTCCGACCAGGACTGGGTCAATGAAGTCATCTTCCTCGGACTGACGATCATCCCCGTGTACGGCGTGTGCTTGTTCGGCGACATCGTCGTCTTCAACACGATCGACTACTGGACCGGCGACAACGTGATCAACGATCCGGGTCCGTTCCCCGGCTTCACCAAGGACTGAGAGCGCGCGACGCACGGCGCGACGATCGAGCACGGATCCTGGTCCGTGCTCGAAGCGTTTAAGGACGGGGATCGCGAAGCGAATCGCGCGACGCCAGGCTGTAGATCACCGCGGTGAGCTCCGACGGCTCCACGGGCTTCGAGAGATGCGTCTGATAGCCCGCTCGCAGCGCGCGCGTGCGGTCTTCGGCGCGCGCGAACGCGCTGAGCGCGGCCGCCGGTGTGCGGCCGCCTTCGCTCGCCGGGAGACCGCGCACTTGGCGGATGAACTCGTAGCCGTCGACCTCCGGCATCCCGATGTCGCTGACGATCATGTTCGGCTGCTCGCGGCGGACGATCGCGATCGCCTCGTCCGCCGTGGCGGCGACCAGGACGCGCGCTCCGCATTCCTCGAGGACGCGCTTGACGAGCGTTCGCGCGTCGGGCTCGTCGTCGACGGCCAAGATGGTCAGTCCGTCGAGCGACGGCCGATCGAACGAACGGGCGGTGAGCTCGGCGCGCGAGCGCTCCCGGCGGCCCTCCGGGGAATCCTCGACGACGACCATCACGGGCAGGTCGATGGAGAACGTCGCGCCCTTGCCCTCGC
>CAZQHA010000678.1:0-2359 GCA_964592795.1 uncultured Planctomycetaceae bacterium
CACGATGGAGCGGCAGCGCGATCGCACCTTGACGATGCTCGTCATCCCGCTGATGACGTGCTCGGCGCGCCTGCCGGTGTACGCGCTGTTGATCGGAGCCTTGTTTCCGCCGTCGGACGTGTTCGGCTTCGTGCCGGTGCAAGGCCTCTTGATGATCGCGATGTACGCGTTCAGCACCGTCATGGCGCTCGCGGCTGCGGCCGTGCTCTCGCGCACGCTGTTCAAGGGCCCGCGCGTGCCGCTCATCCTCGAGCTGCCACCGTATCGCAGGCCGCACTGGCGAACCGTCCTGCGCATGATGTGGCAGCGCAGCCGGATGTTCTTGAGTGAGGCGGGCGGCGTGATCCTCGTCTGCACGATCGTGCTGTGGGTCCTGCTCACGTTTCCGCGCGATGCGGGCGGCGAGCAGCGGCTCGAAGCCACGCGGGCCGAGCTCACTGCCCGAAACGTGCCGGCGGACGAGATCGATCGAGAGCTCGAAGCGCTCTCGCAAGAGCAGGCGGGCGCCGCGCTGCGCTCGAGCTACGGCGGGCGCCTCGGTCACGCGATCGAGCCCGCGATCGCGCCGCTCGGCTTCGATTGGAAGGTCGGGATTGGTTTGATCGGCGCGTTCGCGGCCCGCGAGGTGTTCGTCAGCACGATGGGCGTCGTCTACGGCGTCGGCGACGAAGCCGACGCGGCGACGTTGCGCGAGAAGATCCGCCTCGAGTCGCGAGCCGACGGCAAGCCGGTGTATTCACCGCTCATGGGGCTCTCGCTGATGGTGTTCTTCGCGCTGGCGTGCCAGTGCATGAGCACGCTCGCCGCGGTGTACCGCGAGACGCGCACGTGGCGCTGGCCGATCTTCATGTTCGCCTACATGACGGCGCTCGCGTGGGTCGCGAGCTTCGTCGTGTACCAGGGCGGCAGGTGGCTCGGCTTCGAGTAGCGCGCCGGCGCCGTTTCAGGGGTCGGGACACGCGAGGAAGATCTCGCGCATCATCGCGACGGTGACGATGTCGAGCCGGACGTACGGCTCGCGCGGTCGATCGCCCGGGAAGACCGCGCACAGCGGGATCGAGCGCGCGCCGAGCTCCTTCATCAGTCGCCGGATCATGTCCGTGCACGGACCGTCGTTCGTGATGTCGGCTTTCATCGGGACGACGTTCTTCCGCTGCATGAGCTCTTGGATCTCGTCCGACTCGAAGACGTTGAACTCGTTGTACTTGCAGTTCGGGCACCAGTTCGCCGTGAAGTCGATGAACACGTTGCGGCCCTCGGCCTGGTGCTTGGCGAAGAGCTCCGGATCGAACTCGACCCAGGCGACGTCGCCGCCCTCCTTCGAGAAGAGTCCCTTGAAGTCGACGAAGGAGACGCGCGCGCCGAGCGCGACGATCGCGATCGAAGCGACGAGCGTGCCGAGGCGCTTCCCCGGCGTCTGATCGAACGTCGCGAACTTCCCCCACCACCAGCAGCCGAGCGCGACGAAGAGCAAGAACGCGACCGTGAAGAGCAGGAGATCCTGCCGCAAGCTCGTCATGAGGTAGACGACGGTTCCGAGCAAGAGGAAGCCCATCAGGTGCTTGAACGTCTGCATCCACGCACCCGGTCTCGGAACGATCTTGAGCGCCGCGGGGTTCGCGGTGAGCACGACGTACGGCGCGGCCATGCCGAGACCGATCATCATGAAGATCAGAAAGATCGTCGCCGTCGACTGGGTGACGGACCACGCGAGCGTGCTCCCGAGGAACGGACCGCTGCACGGCGTCGCGAGCACCGTCGCCATCATGCCCTTGAAGAACGCGTCGCCGAGGCCCTCGCGCTTCACGCTGCCCGCGAGCTGCCCCACCTGACTCGGCACGCCGATCTCGAACACGTCGAACATCGAGAGCGAGAACGCGAACACGACCGCGATCGTCACCACGATGAAGTTCGGGTTCTGAAACTGCTCGCCCCATCCCTTGCCGGCGAACGCCGCGAGCGCGGCGAGGGCGAGGAACACCACCAGGATGCCCGCCGAGAACGCGAGGCCGAGCGCGAAGATGCGCGAGCGGCTCTCGCCGGCTTGCTGCACGAAGCTCAGGACTTTGATCGAAACGACCGGCAGCACGCACGGCATCACGTTGAGAATCATCCCGGCGATGAACGCGAGCACGAGCCACATGCCGAGGCCATGCGTCGACGGATCGGCGCGCGGCGTGTAGTCGGGGAATGTCACCGACGCGCAGTCGATGGACTGCGAGGTTTCAGTGGGTCCGCCGCCCGCTCCATTAGTCGGTGACAGCGGCGCGCTCGTCGTCTGCGACCCGCCGCCGGTCGGTTTCGATTCGTCGACGACGAGATCGGCGGGATAGCGCGCGAAGATCGCGTCCGAGCCCGG
>CAZQHA010000679.1:0-2354 GCA_964592795.1 uncultured Planctomycetaceae bacterium
CGCGGCGCACGGCGCAGCTGCATAGAAGGACTACGCCCGAGGGCGAGCCCGCCGGAGTCTGATCCACAGGGAACCCACGCAGTTCAGTAGGTCTCCTCAATCCGAGCCGGCGCCGCGGGCGCGAAACTTTTCTCGGGCCACCCGTGGAAACCGAGGGCGAGGCATGCGATACCTCGGCGCCGTCGGATATCTGAAAAATCTGAACTCCGGGAATCCGGCGCCTCTCTCATGCATGCCAAGACCGTTTCCGCGCTGCCCGTTACCGAATTCCAGGGACTCGACGCGCCGCTCGTCGCCGAGCTCCCGAGCTTCGAGCTGTTCTTCAAGACGTTCGGATTCAAACGCGTCCACGGACGCGTTTGGGGACTGCTGGTCCTCGCCGGACAACCGCTCTCGTCGCGAGAGATCTCGCACGAGCTCGGCCTGTCGCAAGGTGCGACGAGCACCTGCGTCAACGAGCTGACGAACTGGGGCGCGATCCGCTCCGAGTTCGACGCGACGCGTCGCTGCCACCTGCACTCGCCGGTCGGCAACACGCTCTCGATCGTCGCGACCGTGTTCCGCCGCCGCGAGCAGGTCGTGTTCGGCAAGTTCAAGCAGACGGCGTCGAGCACGCTCGGCTACGTCCGCGGGAGATACGGAGAGAAGGATCCGCGCGTCTACACGCTGCGCAGCATCATCAGCTCGCTCGAGATCGCCGAAGCGGTGATGCAGCTCGTGTTCAGCTCGGTCGAGCGCGCGCTGGGCGACAGCGAGAGCATCCTGTCGCGCGCCGTGAACACGGCGTTGAAGGTCGGCATGAAGGTTCCGACGCGCCTCGTCGCGGGGAAGGGCGGCGTCGTCGTCGACCCGGAGCTCGCCAATGCGCTACTCGCGAACATGGACGAGGACGATCTGTCCGAAGACGAAGAAGAGATCCATGCGAATCGCGCGCAGGCCTGATCTCCCGCGCGTCGTGATCACCGGCGTCGGGCTCACGAGCCCGAACGGCGATTCGCTGCCCGAGTTCCGCAAGAACCTGCTCGCGGGCGTGTCGGGCGTGGAGAAGTGGCAGATCCGTCACGTCGGCGAAACGCTGGCCGGCGTCTGCCACTTCGACCCGCTGCGCTACCAGAAGCGCAAGGAGCTGCGCCGCGGCACGCGCGCCGGCTCGATCGGCATCTGGTGCGCGAACGAGGCGCTCCAGGACGCCGGGCTCGCGCTCGAGTCGCTCGATCGCTCGCGCGTCGGCGTGTATGTCGGCACGACCGAGCACGGCAACGTCGAGACCGAGAACCAGATCCACGAGGTCGCGCAGTACCAGTTCGACCTCTCGTACTGGTCGCACCACCACAACCCGCGCACGGTCGCGAACAACCCGGCCGGCGAGGTGTCGCTCAGCCTCGGCATCACCGGCCCCGCGTACGCGATCGGCGCGGCGTGCGCCGCGGGCAACCTCGGGCTGATCCACGGCATGCAGATGCTGCAGATGGGCGAGGTCGACGTCGCGCTCGGCGGCGGCGTTTCCGAGTCGATCCACACGTTCGGCATCTTCGCGAGCTTCAAGGCGCAGGGCGCGCTCGCGAGCCACGCCGACCCGACGAAGGCGTCGCGGCCGTTCGACCGTGATCGCAACGGCATCGTGGTGGCCGAGGGCGGGTGCCTTTATGTGCTGGAACGCTATGACGACGCCATCGCACGCGGCGCGCGCATCCACGCGGAGATCGTCGGTCACTTCGTGAACTCCGACGCGGCCGACTTCGTGCTCCCGCTCGCGGAGCGCCAGAACGACTGCATGCGCGGAGCCCTGGCCCGCGCCGGCCTCGAACCCGGCGAGATCGACATCGTCAGCAGCCACGCGACCGCGACGCCGATGGGCGATCAGCAGGAATGCGAGGCGATCCGCGCCGTGTTCGGAGACTCGTCGCGCACGCGCGTCAACAACACGAAGAGCTACATCGGCCACGCGATGGGCGCCGCGGGCGCTCTCGAGCTGGCCGGCAACCTGCCGTCGTTCGAGGACGGCTACGTGCACCCCACGATCAACGTGGACCACCTCGATCCGGCCTGCGAGGTGCGGAACCTCGTCGCGAACGAGCCCGCGCACGCCGGAAGGATCGATCACATCCTGAACCTCTCGTTCGGCATGCTCGGCATCAACTCGGCCGTCATCGTCAAGAACCCAAGGATCGCTCCCCCGACACGAAAATGAACCGCGAAGAGATCATCGAAGCCATCAAGGACATCATCCACACCATTGCGCCCGACGAGGACCTCGCGTCGCTCCGAGCCGACGTTCGACTGCGCGAGCAGATCGAGCTCGACTCGATGGACTTCCTCGACATCGTGATGGAGCTGCGCAAGCGCTACGGCGT
>CAZQHA010000680.1:0-2345 GCA_964592795.1 uncultured Planctomycetaceae bacterium
CCGAGGGTTTCAGCACCCGGGGCGGGCGCAGGGGCGGGCTCGTCGCGCTGGAGGTCGTCTCCGAGCAGGATCTCGAACGATACGCCGCGTCGAGCGAGGCCATCGAGCCGCGCCGTCGCGTCCCGCCGATCGTCGACGGTCCGAGCGGGGAAGCCGACGACGAGACGGCGGAAGACGAAGAGGACATCGACGACTCGGACGACGATGGAGGCGCCGACGACGTCGACGAGGATGCGGACGCGGGCGACGAATCGGACGAGGAGTGAGGTGTCGATGGCCCTCGAAGAGAAGCTTCAAGCCGACATGAAGCAGGCGATGCGCGACAAGAACGACATCGCCCGCGACACGCTGCGGATGGTGCTCGCGGATCTGCGCAAGAAGGAAGCCGAGCTCGGCAAGGCGCTCGCCCCCGAGGACGAGACCGCCGTGCTCGTCCGCGCGGTGAAGACGCGACAGGACAGCGTCGAGCAGTACGAGAAGGCCGGACGCGCCGACCTCGTCGCGCGCGAGCGCGGCGAGATCGCGGTCGTGCAGGCGTACTTGCCGAAGGCGCTCTCGGAGTCCGAGACACGCGCCGCCGTGCAGGCGGTGATCAAGGAGCTCGCCGTCTCGTCGAAGAAGGACATGGGCACGGTGATGAAGGCCGTGATGGCCAAGCACAAGGGTCAGGTCGACGGCAAGGCCGTGCAGAAGATCCTCGGCGAAGTGCTCACGTAGGGAGCTTCGGGATCGCGAGCTCTCGCCGCGCCCGCGTATTCCGGTCGCGCGACGCTCTCGATAGTGTCTCGACGTGAGCGAATCACAGCCGCGCGCGGATGCCGGCGTCCCTGCGACGCCGGCCGCGAAGGTCGACGTCGTCGGGAGACATCGAAAGCTCGTCTTTCGCACGGCCCTGATCTCGTCGCTAACGCTCCTGAGCCGCATTGTCGGTTTCGCGCGCGAGACGCTCGCGGCGTCGATCTTCGGCGATCACTCGCCGATCAACGACGCGTTCGTCACCGCGTGGCGCGTGCCGAACCTCTTCCGCAGCCTGCTCGGCGAAGGCGCGATGACGACGTCGCTCACGACGGCGATCACGAAGGCCGACGCCGAGGAGGGCGAGGAAGGCGGGCGCAGGCTCTTCCTGGCGATCGTGCGCGTGCTGGCGTGGATCCTGCTCGGCCTGTGCACGGCCGTCATGATCGGCGTGCACTTCATGCCCGACACGATGCCGATCACGGGCATCCGTTGGCTCGGCGCGTACCCCGAGCCCGTGCGAGAGCTGACCGTGCGGATGATGCCGTTCGTGGTGCTCGTGTGCCTGTCCGCGGTCGCGTCGGGCGCGCTCAACGTGCGCGGACACTTCCTGTCGCCGAGCCTCGCGCCGGTCGTGATGAACCTGTGGTGGATCGGGTCGCTGTTCATCGTCGCCGGGATGTTCGGATGGTCGCGCGCCCCCGGAGCGAGCGACGCCGACGAGTTCGCGCGCCAATTCGAGATGACGCGCTGGCTGGCGTGGTTCGTGCTGGTCGCGGGGCTCATCCTGCTCGTCATGCAGATCCCCGCGCTGCAGGCTCGCGGGCTCTTGTTCAAGCGCCGCGGAGATCCGCCCTCGCACGCGGTTCCCGTGCCCGCGGAGCGCGTGTGGTCCGTGCTCAAGTCGACGGCTCCGCTGGCGCTCGGCGCGGCGGTCTACCAGATCAACGTGATGGTCGACGGGTTCATGGCGCTCAGCCTCCTGCCCGACGGCGGGCCGACGACGCTCTACTACGCGACGCGCATCCAGCAGTTCCCGATGTCGTTGATCTCGATCGCGGCGACGAGCGCGGTGTTCCCCGCGCTGACGGCGCTCGGCCATCAACGATCGCTGACGGAGGTGCGCGCACTCCACGACAAGACGCACATCGCGATCGCGTTCGTCGCGCTGCCCGCGAGCCTGGGATTGCTCTTCTTCGCCGAGCCGATCGTCGCCGCCTGCTTCCAACGCGGACAGTTCGGCGCGGAGGGCGTCGTCCGCACCGCGGAAGGTCTCCGCTTCCTGACGCTGGCGATCCTTCCCGCGGGAGCCGCGGGGCTGGTGGCCCGCACCTATTACGCGATGGGCGACTTCAAGACTCCCGTGAAGATCTCGGTCGCGATGCTCGCCGCGAACATCGCGCTCAACTTCACGCTGGTCGCGGTGCTCGGGATGGACATCGGCGGGCTCGCGATGGCGACCGCGCTGACGTCGTGGGGCAATCTGATGCTGCTCCTGCCGGGCCTGGAGCGACGTCTGGGATTGCCGCCCGCCGAGCGCTCCATGGCGCGCCGTCTCGGCACGATCGGAGTGGCCGCGGCAGCGAGCTGTCTCGCCGCGCGCGGGCTCT
>CAZQHA010000681.1:0-2344 GCA_964592795.1 uncultured Planctomycetaceae bacterium
GCGCTCGCGTTCCAGTCGTCGCTCGATCCGTCGCGCGCCGACGAGAGCACGCCCATCGGCGACGATCTCGGGATCCCCAGGCCGCACAATGTCCACGCCTCCGTGACCGGCACCCCGCTCGTCGCCGGCGGGCGCGTGTACGCGCGCGGCCTCGGGGTGCACGCACCCAGCCGCATCGAATGGAAGCTCGGCCGGGCTTGGAAATCGCTGCGCGGATCCGTCGCGATCGACGATCAAGTGCTGCGCCTGCCGGCGCGCGGCTCGGTCGTCTTCCGCATCCACGCGGACGGCGCGCAGCGCTGGCAGAGCCCGACGGTCCGCGGCGGAGATCCGGCGATCGCGTTCCCGGCGATCGACTTGTCCGGGGTCGACGAGCTCGTGCTCGAGGTCGACGCGGACGCCGATTCGTACGTCGCCGATCGCGCCGACTGGTTGCGGATGATCCTGGTTCGCTGAGGCCGCGCCTCGCGCCGCTCACCGGCGCGGATCCAGCGACCGGTAGTACACGCCGCGATTTCCGCCCTGGCGCTTCGCTTCGCGCAACGCGACCTCGGCGTGGCGACGGAGCGTCGCGGCGCTGTCGATGTCGCCGCCCGCGAACGTCTCGAAGCCCAAGCTGGCACTGATCGACAGCGCGGCGCCGGGCCCGATCAAGCTCGCCGAGAGCGCGTGGATCGCGTCGCGCAACCGGTTGACGACGTAGGCGGCCTCGATGCCGCCCGTGTAGGGGAGCATGACGGCGAACTCGTCGCCGCCGATCCGTCCCGCGACGTCCTCCGTGCGCAGCGCGGCGCGGATCGCCTCGCCGACCTTCGCGATCACGAGGTCGCCCTTCGTGTGGTCGAAGAGCTTGTTGACGCGCCCGAAATCGTCGAGGTCGATCAGCACCAGGGCGAGATCGATGCCGTGTCGCTCGGAGGCCGAGAACTGCTCCGCGAGGCGCTGCTCGAACGCGTTCGGCCGCAGCAGATCGGTGCGGTCGTCGTGCAGCGCGCGGTGTCGCAGGTCGCGCACCTCGCCTGCGTGCCGCGCGTGCTCGCACAGGCGGTCGATGCGCAGCCGGAATTCCTCGGCGCTCGCGCCGCGGTGGATCAGATCGAGCGAGATGCGCGTCTTGTCGATCGAGCGCGCGACGCGCAGCGCCGCGGCCGAATCCGCCGGGTCGACGACGAGGAGCAGCGGGATCGGCGCCTCGCCGCCGGCGAGCCGTTCGATGTCCTCGATCTCGGCGCGCCCGCCCTCGACGAGCGGATCGAGCACCACGGCCGCGGGTCGCGCTTCGGCGAGTCGGTCGCGCGTCCGCCGCACTTCCTCGCTGGTTTCGACCGCGAACCCCGAGTTGGCGAGCGATTCCAGGCGCCGCGCGAGACCCTCGCCGCGGTGGTCGCACACCAGGATCGCCAGCGGGGAGCTCATCGGGGGGGCCGCTCCCACCTTGGAACAGGGGTCCGGCCCGGAAGTATATCCCGCGTAGGACGGCGCCTTTGGCGCGTGCCGCGCAGGAAACGCCGCGACGGCGCGCTCCTGCAGGAGATTCGTTCCCCGGCGCGGGGACATGCGGTCCGCGTCAACGCGCAGATTGACTTGGCAGTGCTCGCAGGTAAGATTTCGCCCCGCTTCGTGCGCCCAGACCCGGGTCTCGGCGCTCCTCGAATTCGAAGACCCCGGTTCGGGAGGCCCTCCCGCGCCATTTCTTTGCGTTTCAGGAGCACCGCGCCCGCGTCCGCCGCGCGAGGCCGCCGGTGCCGAGGTGTGGTCGCGTGCGCGTCGAACGCACGAGCGCGACGTGCGCCGCATCGGCGCGCAGCGTGAATGCCCAGGGTCGATGGCCGGCTCGTCGCCGTGCGTCACCGCTCCGCCCAGCACGTCACGGTGCGATTCAATTCGAAACGTGCACGGCGCCGACGTCTCGGCGCACGGTACGCCGGGGGTGTTCCCCGGGCTCGAGCCGAACGGCTTCTATGGACAACCTCACCGTACAAGAACTCATCGATGCAGGTGTGCATTTCGGATGCCGCGTGTCGCGGTGGAATCCGAAGATGGTCCCGTACATCCACGGGCGTCGCAACCTCATCCACATCATCGATCTGCGCGAGACGCTGCGAGGCATCCTGCGCGCGCAGAATCTGCTCTACAACCTGGCCGCGGAAGGCTCGTCGATCCTGTGGGTCGGCACGAAGCGGCAAGTGAAGGGCGTCATCCAGGACGCGGGTCAACGCACCGGCATGCCGATCGTCACCGAGCGCTGGATCGGCGGCACGCTCACCAACTTTTCCGTGATCCGCAGTCGCTTGAAGCGGCTCGAGGAGCTCGAGCGGATGGAGGAGGACGGCACGCTCGGGCA
>CAZQHA010000682.1:0-2324 GCA_964592795.1 uncultured Planctomycetaceae bacterium
GCCGCTGACGATCGCGCGCGCGCTCGACTACCTCGCGCGATCGCAGAAACCGGACGGATCGTTTCGCTACGCGCTCGGATCCGAGGACTCGTCGATCGCGCTCACGGCGGCCGCGATCTCGACGCTCAACGCGACCGGCAAGTACGGCGGCAAGGCGGTCGACGAAGGCTACGCGTACCTGTTCCGCGAGCTCGCAGCGCGCGAGCTCTCCACCGCGTCGAGCGAGCCCCTGTGCGTCTTCTACGAGCGGCTCTACGTCGCACAGGCGCTGTGGCAGAACTCCGACCGGCGCGTCTTCGACGAGTGGATGCAGGAGGAGCTCGCCAGCCTGTTGACCAGCCAGCGCGAGGACGGCGCGTGGACGGACCCCAAGTACGGCGAGTGCTACGCGACGGCGATGAACTGCCTCGTGCTGGCGATTCCCGAGGGATTGCTCCCGATCTTCCAGCGCTGAATCGGCGCGAATGCGGACTGTGACGGGCGATCCGCCCGCATAAAAACTACGCGCGACGCTTCGTGTCGAGACCCGCTCCGCCCGAGCGCAGACCTCGCATCGCGCGGGATCCGCGGGCCGCCTAGCGGGTGTTCCGCACGGTGATAAACTCCAGAAAATGAAGTTCCCCCACGCTTCCCGACGGATCGGATCCGTCGCTTCGGGACTCCTGCTCGCCGGGCTCGCACAGGACGTCGCTCACGCATTCCAGTGCGAGAGCTTCGGCCCGATCAGTCCGGACTTCCGGATCAACGCGTCGGCGCCGTACGACCAGATCTGGGGGCGCGTCGCGCGCAACTCGAGCGGCTACACGTTCGTCTGGAGCGCTGGACAGGACGTGATGATGCGTCGGTACAACGCGAGCCTGCAGCCGACGAGCGGTGACATGCAGGTCAACCAGACGCTCACGAACGGCACGCAGGACGAGCCGGAGGTCGCCTACTCGATCTACGGCAACGTGCTGATCGCGTGGTCGGATCGCGAGGCGAACGACGGTCAAGGCATGGGCATCTTCGGCCGCTTCTACAATGCCGGCGGCGCGCCGCTCGGGAACGAAGTGCAGATCAATCAGAACGGGGCGGCTTCGCAGTGGCGCCCGCTGATCGCGCCGACGCCGTCAGGCGGATTCTGCGTCGCGTGGTCCGGCGACTGGGACGGCGACTCGTTCTTCCGCTTGTTCGATTCGGTGGGCAACCCGCAGACCGGTGACATCCAAGTCAACACGTTCCTCGACAACGCGCAAGTGGACCCGGCGCCCGCGGTGAACAGCGCGGGCACGATCTTCATCGCCTTCATCGACTTCGCGGGCTACGGGAACGTCGGCACGCTCTTCAACCTGTGGGGCCGCAGCTTCTCCAGCACGGGAGTGCCGATCCAACCCACCGAGTTTCCGATCACGACGTTCACCGGAAACGGTCACCAGAAGGATCCGCGCGTCGCCGCCGACGGCCTGGGACGCTTCATCGTGGTGTGGGAATCGGACGTGCACGACGGCAGCGGATACGGGATCTTCGCCCGGATCTACGGCGCCGATTCGCAGCCGATCGGGCCCGAGTTCCTCGTCAACTCGATCACGTCGGGCGATCAGTTCAACCCGGCCGTCGCCGGCGAGAACGACGGCGGCTTCGTCGTCTGCTGGAACGATTCGTCCACGGGCAGCTCGCGCATCCGCGGCCGTCGCTTCGACCCGAACGCGCAGCCGATCGGTCCGGAGTTCACCGTCAATCAGAACGTGAGCAGCGGCATCGACCGCCCCAGCCTCGCGCACAAGTGGCTGGGCACGGAGCTCGTCGTCGCGTACAGCGGCACCGGTGACGGAAAGGACGTGTTCGCCAAGCGGTTCCTGACGTCGACGTCGCCGGTCACGTACGGCACGCCGGTTCCGCACTCGTACGGTTGCGGTGTGAACGTGACGTCGACCGGAACGCCGAGCGTGTCGAGCCCCAGTCCGTTCAACATCACCGCGAGCGGCGTGATCAACCAGGCGATCGGAACGATGTGGTTCAGCCAGGGTTCGGCGTTCACGCCGTTCATCGGGGAGACGCTCCTCCTCGCGACGCCGGTCTTCCGCACCGGACCGCTCTTCTCCAACGGCAACACGGTGCCCCCGCACGATTGCTCGGGCAGCCTCACGTACGACTTCAACGCGTTGATCGACGGCGGCACGATCCCGTTCCTCACCGCCGGGACCACGATCAGCGCCCAGTTCACGTTCCGCGACGGAATCGACCCGAACGGCACCGGCATCGGTCTCTCCAACGCGCTCCGGTTCACGATCTGTCCGTAGAGTGAGCGGGGCCGCACGCACGTCGTGCGGCCTCCGAGCAACGCG
>CAZQHA010000683.1:0-2321 GCA_964592795.1 uncultured Planctomycetaceae bacterium
CCTGGCCCTCGTCCTGGGGTTCGCGATCGCGAACATCGTCCTGAACGAGCTGGTCGGCCGCCGCCGTCGCAACGTCGGAAAGGGCGAGGCTTATGAGTGCGGCATGGAAGCGCAGGGCAGCGCGCGGCTGCGCCTGTCGATCCACTTCTATCTGATCGCCGTGCTCTTCATCCTCTTCGACGTCGAGTCGCTCTTCCTCATCTTGTGGGCGGTGGCCGCGAAAGGCTTCAGCGCCCAAGGCATCGGCACGTTCGTGTTCTGGGAGGTCGCCGCGTTCGTCGCGATGCTGGGCCTCGCGCTGGCCTACGTCTGGCGCAAGGGAGGCCTCGAATGGGATCGCTGAAGACCGCGGGAAACGCCCCGGGCGGCGCGGGATTCCTCGCGACGCGGACCGACGCGCTGGTCAATTGGGGCCGCAAGAACAGCCTGTGGCCGATGCCGCTCGGACTCTCGTGCTGCGGCATCGAGCTGATGGCGATGATCGGACCGAAGTTCGACATCGCGCGCTTCGGCGCCGAGGCGGCGCGCTTCTCGCCGCGGCAGTGCGACGTCCTCATCGTCGCCGGCACGCTGACGTGGAAGATGGCCGAGGCCTGCCGGACGATCTACGACCAGATGCCCGACCCCAAGTGGGTGATCGCCATGGGCGTCTGCAGCTCCTCCGGCGGCATGTACGACTCGTACGCGGTCGTCCAGGGCGTCGACATGCTGCTGCCCGTCGACGTGTACGTCCCCGGCTGTCCCCCGCGCCCCGACGCGGTGATCGACGCCCTGCTCAAGCTCCAGAAGAAGATCGAGCGCGAGCGGCCCGTCCAGCGCCTACTCAAGCGCGACGACGGCGTCGTGAAGGAGGACGTCGGCACGGGCACGTTCCATTTCGCGCCGAACAACGCGGTGCCGACGACGCGCAGCGGCGAATACCTCCCGCCGGGAGATCACCTGTGAGCGTGCTCGAACGCGTGCAAGCCGCGCTCGCGTCGATCCCCCACGCGCTCCCGGCGACGCGCGACGGGATGGTGTGCATCGAGGTCGACGCCGCGCGCGTCCACGACGTCTGCGCGCTCTTGCGCGACAGGTGCGGCTTCGAGACGAACACGTTCGTCACCGCGATCGATCACTTTCCGAAGGAGCCGCGCTTCGAGGTGCTGTGGCAGTTCCTGTCGCTGGCGCACAACGACCGCGTGCGCGTCAAGGCGCGCGTGAGCGGAGGAGCGCCTCGCGTGCCCTCGATCGTCGACCTGTGGCCCGGCGCCGCGTTCAGCGAGCGCGAGTGCTACGACATGTTCGGCATCCAGTTCGACGGCCACGAAGGCCTCAAGCGGCTCCTGATGCCCGACGGCTACGACCACTTCCCGCTGCGCAAGGACTTCCCCCACCAAGGCATCGAGCCCGACCGCCTCTACCGCGAGTGGGACGAGCGCCGCCACGATCGACATGAGCACGCAGCAGGTTCTTGAGTACGAGCGCGGCGCGCTCGACGCCGACGATCCGTTGCATGGGGAGCTCATGCAGCTCAACGTCGGCCCGCAGCACCCGGCGACGCACGGCGTCTTGCGCCTGGTCGTCACGCTCGACGGGGAGCTGATGCGCGCGGTCGAGCCCGTCGTCGGCTACCTCCACCGCGGCAAGGAGAAGACCGCCGAGACGCTGGGGTGGCGCAAGTTCTTCGTGCACACCGACCGCCTCGACTACGTGCAGCCCTTGATGAACAACATCGGCTACGCGATGGCGCTCGAGAAGCTGGCCGGGCTCGAGGTGCCCGAGCGCGGCCAGACGATCCGCGTGCTCCTGATGGAGCTGTCGCGGATCATGGCGCACCTGATCTACCTCGGCACGACGTCGATCGACCTGGGCGCCGTGACGATGTTCTTCTTCACGTTCAGCGAACGCGAGAAGGCGTACACGCTGCTCGACGCGTACACCGGCCACCGGATGAACAACACGTACGTCCGGATCGGTGGCGTGTACGCCGACGTCGACGAGAGCGTCGAGTCCGCGATGCGCGCGTTCTTCGACCAGTTCTCCGCGAAGATCGACGAGTTCGAGAAGATGCTCAGCGGCAACCGCATCTTCTACGACCGCAACTACACGGTCGGGATCATCACGAAGGAGGAGGCGCTCGCGTGGTCGCTCACCGGCCCGAGCCTGCGCGGCAGCGGCGTCGAGTGGGACCTGCGCAAGACGCAGCCCTACTGCGGCTACGAGACCTACGAGTTCGACGTCCCCGTCGGCACCGTCGGCGATTGCTACGACCGCTACCTCGTGCGCGTCGAGGAGATGCGCCAGTCGGTGCGCATCGCGAAGCAGGCTCTCGATCGACT
>CAZQHA010000684.1:0-2310 GCA_964592795.1 uncultured Planctomycetaceae bacterium
CGACGACTTGCCGCAGCCTGGCGGACCGGTGACGCCGACGCGCATCGCGCGGCCGACGCGCGGGAAGAGCTTGGCGTACTCGGCCTTGAAGCGCCGGTCGCCGTTCTCCGCCCAGGTGATCAACCGCGCGAGCGCGCTCCGATCGCCCGCGAGCACGCGGTCGGCGAGTGTGGCGGTCGAGTTCACGGCGGCGGCGCGTCTACGCGAGCAAGCTGCGCGCGATCACGAGACGCTGGATGTCGGTCACGCCCTCGTAGATCTCGGTGATCCGCGCGTCGCGGAACAGGCGCTCGACGTGGAAGTGGTCGGTGTACCCCGCGCCGCCGTGGATCTGCAGGGTCTCATCAGCGCAGAAGTTCGCCGTGCGCGACGCGAAGAGCTTGGCCTGCGCGGCTTGCTGCGAGCAGCGCTCCTTGCGGTCGCGCAGCCACGCCGCCTTGAGCGTCAACATGCGCGACGCCTCGAGCTGCGTCGACATGTCGGCGAGCTTCCACTGGATCGCCTGGAAGTTCGCGATCGGCTGTCCGAACTGCTCGCGCTCCTTCGAGTACTTGACCGCGGCGTCGAGGCAGGCTTGTCCGATGCCGACCGACTGCGCGGCGATGCCGATGCGCCCGCCGTCGAGCGTGTCCATCGCGATCGAGAAGCCGCCGTTCAACGGACCGAGCAAGTTGTCCTTGGGAATGCGCGCGTTCTGCAGGATCACCTCGGTCGTCGACGAGGCGCGGATGCCGGTCTTCTTCTCGTGCTTGCCGACCGAGAGGCCGGGCGTGTCGCGCGGGACGATGAACGCGCTGATGCCCTTCGCCTTCGACGCCTTGGGATCGGTGCGCGCGTAGATGACGTACACGCCGGCGATCCCGCCGTTCGTCACCCACACCTTCGTGCCGTTGAGCACCCATTCGTCGCCTTCGAGCCGCGCGGTCGTCACGAGCGCCGCGGCGTCCGAGCCGGCGTTGGGCTCGGTCAAGCCGTACGCGCCGTAGATCTCGCCGGCGGCGAGTCGCGGCAACCAGGCTTGCTTCTGCGCCTCGGTCCCGAACTTCGTGATCGGCGCGCACGCGAGGCTGTTGTGCACCGACACGGTGACGCCCGTCGACGCGCAGCCGCGGTTCAGCTCCTCGAGCACGAGCGACAGCGCCAAGTTGCCCATTCCGGCGCCGCCGTACGCTTCGGGAACGGTGAGCCCCCAGAGGCCCAGATCGCGCAGCTTGTCGAAGACCTCGGCGTCGATCTTGTTCTGCCGGTCGTGTCGCGTCGCGCGCGGGACGAGCTCCGAGTCGGCGAAGCTCTTCGCCATGTCGCGGATGAGGACCAGCTCTTCGGTCAGTTGGAATTCCATGAACGCCTGTCCCGTTCTCTCGCTCAGTAGTCGTAGAAGCCCTTGCCACTCTTCCGTCCGAGGCGCCCCGCGGCAACCATGCGGCGCAGCAAGGGACAGGGCCGGTACTTGGAGTCGCCGAAGCCCGTGTGCAAGACCTCCATGATGTCGAGGCACACGTCGAGCCCGATCAAGTCGGCGAGCTGCAGCGGCCCCATCGGGTGCGCCATGCCGAGCTTCATCACCGAGTCGATGCCTTCGCGCGTCGCGACGCCCTCCATGAGGCAGTAGACGGCCTCGTTGATCATCGGCATCAGCACGCGGTTCGAGACGAAGCCGGGATAGTCGCTGGCTTCGACGGGCACCTTGTCGATCGCTTCCGTGCACGCGACGACGGTGGCGGTCGTCTCGGGCGACGTCTCCTGCCCGCGGATGATCTCGACGAGCTTCATCACCGGCACGGGGTTCATGAAGTGCATCCCGATCACCTTCTCGGGGCGCTTCGTGTGCGCGGCGATCTTCGTGATCGAGATCGAAGACGTGTTCGTCGCGAGGATCGTGCTCGGCCCGCAGTGCCGATCGAGCGTCTGGAACAAAGGGCCCTTGACGTCGATGCGCTCGACGACGGCCTCGACGACGAGCGGCACGTCGCGGAGCGACTGCACGTCCTTCGCGGGCGTGATGCGCTGCGAAGCGGCGCGCGCGTCGGCCTCGGTGATCGCGCCCTTCTTCACGACGCGCGCGAGGTTCGTCTCGATGGTCGCCAGGCCCTTCTTCAGAGCCGCTTCGTCGAGGTCGACGAGCGTGACGCGCGAGCCGAAGCTCGCGAACGTCTGCGCGATGCCGTTGCCCATCGTGCCCGCGCCGACGACGGCGACGTGATCGAAGAACGGCTTGCCGGTGCTCATCGGGGGCTACAGGCTCTCGACCGCGAGCGACACCGCGTTGCCGCCGCCCAGGCACAGGGACGCCATGCCGGTCTTCGCCTT
>CAZQHA010000685.1:0-2306 GCA_964592795.1 uncultured Planctomycetaceae bacterium
GCCGGTCTCGCGACGGCGCGGTCCGCCGCGACGGCCAGCTCAGCTGGATTCCATTGGACAAGTTCGCCGTCGAGTCGTTGCAGAAGTTCGCGGCCGTGTTGCGGTAGAAGAGCTGGTAGTACGCGCTCTGCCCCGCGCCTTGGGCCGTCGCCGTCGACACGGCGACGGTCTGCGCGTCGTTCGGATAGGTCCACACGCCCATCGGAGCGGCGCTCGTCCCGGCGAAAGGCCCGCGGAGACGTCGAACGAGATCGTGCCCGCTCGTACGACGGGCGCGCGCGGTCGCGGGCGCGCCACAACGGCTGCGGGAGCTCCCCGCACGCTCGATGCGCGCGTCGCGCGCGAATTCGATTCGAAAAAGCCCCTACCGGAGTACGCCCATCGGCGGATCGCTCGCCGCGCGCGTCGCGGGGAAAATATGCGGGTCATTCGAATCGAGACTCGAATCACCTGGCTCTTTCACGAGGTGGGTCATGAAAACAAATCATTCCATCCGTCTTTTCGCCTTCACGGCATTCGCGTGCGCCGGCGCGTTGGTCGCGCACGCCGCCCAAGGTCCGGGCGCACAGAGAATCACGGTCGATCTCGCCCTGGACGACTTCGTCGATTTCGGCGGAGCGCAGACCTTCGACGACCTACCCGGACCGGATGGCCGCATCACGTTCCGGGAGGCCGTGATCGCGGCGAACAACACGAAAGGCCCTCAGAAGATCGAGTTCGCGGTCCCGAAATCGGACTGGCCTCTCTGGAACCGTGTGCTCGTCCATCTCGAGGACACGATCTACGTGGCCGACGATGAAACCACGATCGACTTCTCGACCCAGACGGCGTTCACGGGAGACACGAACCCGCGCGGAAACGAAGTGGCCCTGCAGTACGCGGGACCCCCGATGTCCACGCCGTGCCTGTGGCTCGCCGCGGATCGTTGCGTCGTGCGCGGGCTCGACGTCGGTTTCAACGCGGATTTCCACAGCATGATGTGGATCACCGGCAACGAGAACTCGGTCGTCGGCTCCACCACGAGTGGCCTGACGATCCGTGGTGATTACGGCGGCGGCGCGTTCAACGTGATCGGGGGAACGCTCCGCGGCGATCGGAACGTGTTCAAGCACGGAATCGAAATCATCGCCGGTGCGAGCGACAACGTCCTGATCGGGAACACCTTCCGGCAAGGCGTGCGCATCACCGGGGACAGCGTCTACGGAATGTGCCAGCGCAACCGCATCGGCGGGCCCACGGCGGCCGAACGAAACGTCCTCGCCGGATACGCGTGGTTCGAGCAGGACGGGTTCCCGCAAGGCGCGCAGCTGGAGATCGTCAACGCCGTCGACACGTTGGTCATCGGCAACTTCGTCGGGACCACGCCCGATGGGATGGCCAAGCATCCGGGTTTGAGCGGCACCAATGGCATCACCGTTGGAAAGGGTGCGGTCGGAACGACGCTCCTCGACAACGTGGTGTCGGGCTTCGTCATGAACGGAGCGGACGAGTTCCAGGGCATGCGGTACGGATCCGGAATCGCGGTCGTCGCGTCCGCGTTCAACACGAAGGTCGTGGGCAACCGGATCGGCGTCGCAGCGGATGGCGTCACACCCATTCCGAACGTCGAAGGGATGGTCGTCCTCTCCAATCCGGATGGAAGGCCGGTCCACGTGCATTTCGGTGGCAACCGAGAGGCCGAGGCCAACGTCGTGGCCTACAACGAGAGCAACGGCGTGCGCGTCACGGGCGGCGCCAGCAGCGTGGCGATCCGTCAGAACTCGATCCACGACAATGGCGGGCTCGGAATCGATCTGACCGGCGCGGTCGGCATCGACCGAAACGACTTCCTCGACGGGGACACGGGGGCGAACAAGCTTCAGAACTACCCGACGCTGACCGGCGCCACGCGCATGCGCGTGTTCGGCAACCTGATGAGTGCGCCTGGGGAGACGTTCGACCTCGAGTTCTTCGCCAACAAGGCCAGCGATCCTTCCGGGTTCGGTGAAGGAGCCTTCTACGTGGGCCGGACTTCGGTGACGACCGACAAGATGGGTTTCGTCACGTTCGTCGCCAACTTCGCGATGCTCGTCGACGACGGTATGGCGATCACGGCCACCGCGACGGATATCGACGGCAACACGTCGGAGTTCTCCGCCTTCACCACGGTGGGGAGCCCAGGACTCCGGCCGACTCTGAAGTGACGACGCGGCGTCGCCGCTCGCGGTTCCAAGGATCGTGAGCTGCGGCGCCCTCGCCCGGCGCGGCTCTCGCGCACGGGCTTCGCGCACGGGCCGACTCGCGAAGGAGGCTCGTGCGCGCTCATG
>CAZQHA010000686.1:0-2303 GCA_964592795.1 uncultured Planctomycetaceae bacterium
CCCAAGGTCGGCGCGTCCGGGCGCGCGATCGGCGTCGACATGACCGCCGACATGCTGGCCAAGGCGCGCTCGAACCTGGCGCGCTACCGCGCGCGCACGGGGCTCGACAACGTGGAGTTCCGCCTGGGCGAGATCGAGCACCTGCCCGTGCCCGACGCCTCGGTCGACGTGGTGATCAGCAACTGCGTCCTGAACCTGTCGCCCGACAAGGCGCAGGTGTGGCGCGAGATCGCGCGCGTGCTCAAGCCGGGAGGGCGCGTTTCGGTGTCCGACCTGGCGCTGGAGAAGCCACTGCCGCCGGCGATCGTCGCGAAGGTCGAGGCGCTGATCGGCTGCGTCGCCGGAGCGGCTCTCGTCCACGAGACGCAGCAGATGGCGCGCGCCGCCGGGCTGACGGACGTCGTTCTGCGGCGCAAGCCCGAGTACGTCCGCGCGATGACGCGCTTCGAGGATCCGATGTACCAGGAGATCGTGAAGCATCTGCCCGAGGGCATGACGGCCGCGGACTACATCACGAGCCTCGACGTCACCGCGAAACGGCCCGCGACGGCGTGATGCGCACCCTGGCGGCCGAAGCCGTCGGCACGTTCGCGCTCGTGTTCGCCGGCACGAGCGCGATCGCCGCCGACCACGCATCGCACGGCGCGGTGACTCACGTCGGCATCGCGTGGACGTTCGGGCTGGTCGTCATGGCGCTGATCCAATCGCTCGGCGACGTCTCGGGGGCGCACCTCAATCCCGCGGTGACGCTCGCGTTCGTCGCCGCGAAGCGCTTCCCCGCTCGCTCGTTCCCGGGTTACGCGATCGCGCAGTGCGCCGGAGCCGTCGCCGCCAGCCTGTGTGTGCGCGCGCTGTTCCCGAACGACTCCACGATCGGAGCGACGACACCGACCGGCGACGTGCGCCAGGCATTCGCGTTGGAGGCGCTGCTCACGTGGCTCCTCATGTTCGTCATCCTGTCGGTCTCCGACGGATCGAAGGAGCGGGGGCTCATGGCGGGCGTCGCGATCGGCGGAGTCGTCGCGCTCGAGGCGCTCTTCGCCGGACCGATCACCGGCGCGTCGATGAATCCGGCTCGCTCGCTCGGCCCCGCGCTCGTCTCGGGAGAGCTCGGAGCGCTCTGGCTCTACGTCGCGGCCCCGATCGCCGGTGCTCTCGCCGCGGTCGCCACGTGCCGCGTCGTGCGCAAGCCAGGATGCTGCACCGCCGGATGCGAAGGAGCGCCGACGTGAAGCACGACGTCGCGAGCCCGATCCGCGTGCTGTTCGTCTGCGTCGAGAACTCCAACCGCAGCCAGATGGCGGAGGCGTTCGCGCGCATCCACGGCGGCGATCGGATCGATGCGTGGAGCGCGGGGTCGCGACCCTCGGGACGGATCAATCCCAAGGCCGTCGCGGCGATGCGCGAACGAGGCTACGACCTGTCGATTCATTCCTCGAAGTCGCTCGACGATTTGCCGCCGATCGAGTTCGACGTCGCGGTGACGATGGGCTGCGGCGACGCCTGCCCATTCGTCCGCGCTCGCTCGCGTGAGGACTGGCAGATCCCCGATCCGCGTGAGATGACCCCCGACGAGTTCGTGAACGTTCGGGATGACATCGAGCGCAGAGTGCGCGCGCTCATCGAGCGAGTCGGCGGCGGCGGAGTCGTTTCGGGCTGACGCCGCGCTCAGCCCGGGTACGCGATTCGCGCCAGACGCGTCCGGCGCTCGCGCGCGAACCTCTGGATTCCTTCCCACAGGTGCACGGGATCGATGTGCGCCTCGACCTTGAGCTCCTCGACGCTGCCGCCCGTGCGCCAGCGATCGTCCCAGTCGGAGCTCATCGCGTACTCCTCGGCGACCTTGTGCGCGAGCCAGTCGTGCATGAGCCGGCGCGCGCCGTTCGTGATCACGGTCGAGTCGAGCCAGTCGGCGTGCGGCAGGATCCTTTCCTTATATGTTGCGTCCTGGCGCTGGAAGAGCTCCCACGACACCGCGGCGACGAGCTTCACGTTCGGCGCGCCGGCGTCCTTGAGCTTCGGCAGGAGCTGGAAGACCGAATCGGTCGTGCTCGTGCCTTGGACGAGCACGCAACCTTCCTTGGGCCGCTTCGCGTCGTAGTCGCGGATCACGTACGCGCCGCGCGCCGCGTCGGTGTACGGCGCGCAGCCGAGCGCCGCGCGGTCGGGGATCGTCACGTTCGGACGCGTGAGGTGCAGGATCACGATCGGGATGTCGGTCGCGAGCGCCGCGGCGAGCATCACCGGCACCTCGTTGTGCTCCCACGGATGCAAGTTGATCACGTGCCCGTCGGGGAAGAGCT
>CAZQHA010000687.1:0-2293 GCA_964592795.1 uncultured Planctomycetaceae bacterium
CGAGCGCGGCATTGCGTCCGGAGAACAGGCTGAGCACGGCGCCGACGGCGAAGAGACTCGCCGCCGATGCCGCCGCCGCCCATTCGACGCGGTGATCGACGTCGGGGAGCAGGAACGGCACGAGGGGGACGACGGCTCCCAGCGAGAAGGCGACGAACGACGAGACGGCCGCACCGACCGCGGATCCCAGGTCGTCGGGATTCAATCCGAGCTCCTCGCGCGCCAGCGTGTCGAGCAGCTGCTCCTTGTCCCCGAGCATCGCGCGCGTCATCGCGCGCGCGTCCTCGATCGGCACGCCGCGCGCTTCGTAGATCAGCGCGAGCTCCTCCGCCTCCTCGTCCGGATAGCGCTCGAGCTCCGCGCGTTCCTCTCCGATCTGGTGCTCGAACAACTCGCGTTGGCTCTGCACCGAGATGTACTCGCCCGCGGCCATCGAGAACGCGCCGGCGAGCCAACCCGCGACGCCGGACATGACGATGACCGGCGCGCCCGCCGCGGCTCCGGCGAAGCCCAGGATCAAGCTCGTGTTGGACACCAGGCCGTCGTTCACGCCGAACACCGCCGCGCGCAACCGGCCGCCGGAGCCCGCGCGCCCGTGGCGGCGGCCGATCTCGCTCGCGGACAGCGGCATCGGATGGCCGACGACGAGCGGGCGCGCGTACGCCGACAACCCGCGCACTTTCAGCGCCGCGAGCCACGGCCGCGCGTGTCGCACGCCCATCTTTCGAGCCGCGGCGAGGACGATGCGCGCGCGCAGCGTCGGACGGAACTGCGGCAGCTCCTGCGCGGATCGCTGCACGTCTCCCGCGAGGATCTCAGCCTGCTCCTCGGCGGCCGACGAGAGCGACGCGAACATCCGCGCTTTCCTCGGGTCGCGTTCGCAGTCCGCGAGCCCGCGGTAGATCCACGCCGACTGCTTCTCCTCGTGCCAGCGTTCGAGCGACGACATCCGCGCGGAATCGTGCAGGATGCGCGCGAGCGAGTCCACGGGGGCGTTCGCGGTGCGAAAAAGAGCCGCTCGAGCGGCCTCCCGACTGTCCGGGATCCGAAACGGCCTATACAGTACTTCGCCCCGAAGTTCGGACGGCACGGTCCGCGGACAGGAAACCTTCATGCTGCTCACTCCGATCGCACTCTTTGCGCTCTTCGCCCCCGCTCCGGTTCCGACCGGCGCGCACTCGCTCGAGCCGGCGCCGTCGCCGGTGCTCGACGGCGGCCACGGCAAGCTGCCCTGGTTCACCGGGACGTTCGACGAGCTGCTCGCCAAGGCGAAGACCGGCAACCAGCTGGTCTTCATCGATTTCTGGACGGACTGGTGCGTGTGGTGCAAGCGGCTCGACGCCGGCGCGTTCTCGGACGACTCGGTCGTCGCGGACATGAAGGACGTCCTCTGCTACAGCGTCGACGCCGAGAGCGAGACCGGAGCGCCGCTGGCGCAGAAGTTCTTCGTGCGCGGCTATCCGGCGCTGATCGTGCTCAGCCCCGACGGGACCCTGCGCGACGTCATCGGCGGCTACCTCACGAGCGATCAGCTCAAGAGCGAGATGAAGCGCATGCGGGAGGACAAGGGCACGCTCAGCGATCTGCGCCGCAAGGTCGCGCAGGATCCGAAGAGCGTGGACGCCGTGTACGCGCTGATGCAGAAGCTCGTGTCGATCGGCGACGCGGCCGAAGCGGAGGTGCAACGCGACTTGATCGCCAAGCTCGACCCCGAGGGCAAGTCCCTCCCCATGCGCGAGTTCGCGTTCGAGGCGTTGATCAAGGAGGTCGAGGCCGGTTGGAACACGTCCCAGTCGCTGGATGTCGACAAGGTGATGGCGTTCCTCGAGAAGGAGACGTACCCGTCGGTCCTCTTCAAGGGTTGGTTCAGCGTGTACCGCATGCACGGTTACATGGCGCAGGTCGAGCACCAGAAGGGGAACTCCGACGGCGGCAAGACGCACGACGCGAAGGCCTTCCAGGCGCTGCGCAACCTGTGGAAGCACGCCGGCAAGGAGGAGCGCACGAACCTCGGACCGCAGATCGCGCTCGAGTTCTTCCAGCGCCGCACGATCCTCTCCCCGGACGAGAAAGCGTTCGCCCTCGAGGTCGGGAAGGACACGGCCGCGGTCGCGCCCGACAACGCGGCGGCCGTCGCGGGCCTGGCGTGCGCCCTGTACATGAGCGGCAGCAAGGACGAAGCGATCGCGAAGATCCAGCGCGCGATCGAGCTCGACCCCGAGAACAAGAACTGGCCGGCGCGGCTCGCCGATTTCCAGACCGGCAGCTGACGGAGGATGCCGCGGCGCCTACC
>CAZQHA010000688.1:0-2286 GCA_964592795.1 uncultured Planctomycetaceae bacterium
CACACCAGCTGGAGAGTCGGCGGACCTGCCGATCGCTACTTCGAGCCGGCCGACGCGTTCGTGCAGATCCTGCTGTGCGACGCGGCCGTGTTCCAACCCGATCGGGTGCCGGGACTCAACCGCGCGTCGTACCGGCGTCTCGTCGTGCAGACGTGCATGCCGCAGTTCAAGACCGACGTCGAGGCCGGTCTGGAGACGCTCCTCCCCGACGATCCGCTGCTCGCCGAGGACCTCCTCTACCAGCTGTGCATCGAGGTGAATCCGGCGCTCGACATCCACACCGTTCGACTGTCGAGCGAGCCGCGCCGTGAAGCGAGCGCGGAGGCGGCGCCCGCGCGGAAGCGCGCCGAGTCGTCGAGCGCCGACGACTTCCACGAGCGGCTGCGCCGGCGCGTGCTCGATCTCGAGCGCCGGTTGTCGCGCCGCATCGTCGGCCAGGACGAGACGATCGCGCGCCTCGTCCGAGCGGTCGAGAAGTCGGCCGCCGGGCTCGCGACGCCCGACCGTCCGCTGGGGTGCTTCCTGTTCATGGGGCGCACCGGCACCGGCAAGACCGAGCTCGCGCGCGCCCTGGCGAGCGAGCTCTTCGAGCAGGGCGACCACAAGGGCCTCGTGCGCATCGACTGCAGCGAGTACGCGCTCGCGCACGAGTACTCGAAGCTGATCGGCTCGCCGCCCGGATACGTGGGCCACGAGGACGGCGGACAGCTCACCGAAGCGGTGTTCAAGAACCCCGAGTCGGTCGTCCTGTTCGACGAGGTCGAGAAGGCGCACCCGCGCATGCACAACCTGCTGCTCTCGATCCTCGAGGACGGCAAGTTGACCGACAGCAAGGGACGTCAGGTGTCGTTCGAGCGCTCGCTCGTGCTCCTCACGTCGAACGCCGGTGCGAGCGAGATGGTCGCCGCGCGCCGCAAGGTCGGATTCGATCACACGCCCGTGCTCGGCGCGGCGCGCCTGCGCGACATCGCGATGGACGCGCTCGAGCGCCAATTCAGCCCGGAATTCCTCGGGCGGCTCGACGAGATCCTCCTGTTCGCGGAGCTCGACCTCAAAGCCGCGCAGAGCATCGCGCAGCGGCAGCTGACCGATCTCGCGGCTCGCGCGCGGCTGCGCAATCTGCGCGTCGCGTTCACGCCGGCGGTCGCGCGCTGGGTCGCCGCTCGGGGGTTCTCTCCGGAATACGGCGCGCGCGAGCTGCGGCGGGTCATCCAGCGCGACCTCGAATCGCCGCTCTCCCGCATCCTGATCGAGGGCGTCGATTCCGGCACGTTCATCCGCGCGCGGATCCAGGACGACCGGCCGGAGTTCGAGCTCGAGGAGTGACCGCTCGGCCGTCCGTCCCGGCGGGCGGCCGTATCCCGGAAGAGTCCGTTGCGCTACGCTGCGCGCCGCCGTGCGTGCCCGTGCCCACTGGGTCCTGATCGCGCTGCCGCTCTGGGCAGGATTGTGCAGCGCGAGCTACGTCGCTCCCGCCGCGTTCGCCGCCGCCGAACCGATGCTCGGCGGAACCGAGGACGACGACGTCGTCGCGCGCGCGTTCGACACCGTGCTCACTTGGAAGGAGCTCGACGCGGTGCTCCTCTCGCGGCACGCGATGTCGAAGGAAGGGCGCGCCGCCCTGCGGCACCTGGCCGAGTCGCGACTGCTCGAGATCGCCATGCGGGAGAACGGCGTCGAGGTGGCGGACGGCGTTCTCGAGGCGCGCTGGAAGGAGCTCGACCAGCAGATCCTGGCGTCCGGCGACAAGCAGGGCATCGCCGGATACCTGCGGCGCGGTCGGCTCACGCGCGAGTCGTTCTTGAACTACCTGCGTCTCGCGGTCGTCCAGGAGACGCTGACGCGACGCGCGCTCGGGTTGAGGGACAGCCAACCGATCAGCGGCGAGCAACAGCAGCTGTGGATGGACGACGCGCTGAAGGCGCGCGAGTACGTCGAGTTCCTCCCGCCGTGGAAGGAAGGCGCCGCCGCGCGCTGCGCGCAGTTCTCGATCTCGATCCCCGAGTTCGTGCGCTACATGCGCGCGCACCTCCCCGAGGACTCGCTGCGCGACGACTGCTACCACGTGCTGCTCGAGCGTCGCCTGCGCGCGCGCATGCCCGATCTCGCGGCCGACAAGCTCGATCAGTACGTGAGCGAGGAGATCCAGCGCCGGCGCGACGAAGCGGCGGCCGACCCGCGCTACAGCGGCGTGCCGTACGACAAGCTGATCAGCGCGCAGGGCATCGTCCTCGAGACGCTGCCGCAGGATCCGTCGATCCGCGTCGCGGCGCTCGCCAAGGCGTG
>CAZQHA010000689.1:0-2274 GCA_964592795.1 uncultured Planctomycetaceae bacterium
TCGTCGTCGCAATCGGGCGCGGGCTCGCACTCGTCGGGGATTCCGTTCGGCGTGCACTGCGGCGGATTGAGTCCGTAGTTGTCCGGCGCGCCTGCGAGGATCTCACACCCGTTCGGAATTCCGTCCTGATCGCAATCGGGAGCCGGCTCGCACGAGTCGGGGATCCCGTTCGGCGTGCACTGATTCGGACTCACGCCGTAGTTGTCCGCCGCTCCGGCGAGGATCTCGCAGGCATCGGGGATGCCGTTGCCGTCGCAATCCGGCGCCGGTTCGCATTCGTCCGGCACTCCGTTGGGCGTGCACTGCGGCGGATTGAGACCGTAGTTGTCCGGCGCGCCCGCGAGGAGCTCGCAGAAGTCCGGCGTGCCGTCGGCGTCGCAGTCAGGCGTGGGCTCACACGCGTCCGGCACTCCGTTCGGGGTGCACTGGTTGGGGTTCAGACCGTAGTTGTCTTCGCTGCCGCCGTCGCAGAAGTCGGGGATTCCGTCCGCGTCGCAGTCGGAAGCGGGCTCGCACGAATCCGGGACTCCGTTCGGCGTGCACTGGTTCGGGCTCAGGCCGTAGTTGTCTTCGGCGCCCGCGAGGATCTCGCACCCATCGGGGATGCCGTCGTCGTCGCAGTCGGGCACCGGCTCGCACGAGTCCGGGACTCCGTTCGGCGTGCACTGCGGAGGATTGAGACCGTAGTTGTCCGGCGCGCCCGCGAGGATCTCGCACGCATTCGGGATGCCGTCGTCGTCGCAATCCGGCGCGGGCTCGCACGCGTCTGGGATTCCATTCGGCGTGCACTGCAACGGATCCAGGCCGTAGTTGTCGGGAGCGCCGCCGAGGATCTCGCAGAAGTCCGGCGTGCCGTCTTGATCGCAGTCCGCGGCGGGCTCGCACGAATCCGGGATCCCGTTCGGCGTGCACTGGTCGGGATTGAGCCCGTAGTTGTCCGGCGCGCCCGCGAGGATCTCGCAGAAGTCCGGCGTGCCGTCGGCGTCGCAGTCGGCGAGCGCCTCGCACGCGTCGGGGACGCCGTTCGGCTGACAGCCCGGCCGCGACCCACCGGAGTACGAGTCGGGTGCTCCGTTCTCGATGTCGATGTGGTCGGGAACGCCGTTGCCGTTGCAATCGGGGAAGTAGAGGTAGCAGACGGTGACGACGGCGGACGCCTGCTGGATGAATTGATAGATGATGCTGCCCGGTCCCGTGGCGACCGACGTCCCGCGCGCGCTGATCGGCAGCGAGATGGTCCCGGGGTTCCCGGCCGGCCCGGTGAAGAGCGCGAGGTCCGAGTTCGGCGGCGGAAGGTTCACCGCGCCGACTTGGTCCGCGACGATCCCCGAGTGCGTCTCGCCCGAGGGCCCGTTGAAGTCGATGCTTCCGTCGAACGCCGCGGCGTTGTCGACGAAGTTCTGGAACGGCTCGAGCTCGATGAGGACTCGAGCGCCGTTCGGCCGCGAGAGCTTGACCTTCCCCGCGAAGTTGAGCGTCACCTGGCTGGGACGGCTGCTCGTGCTCTCGAACGCGGCGGAGCCTTCGAGGTGCGCGGCCATCTGCACCTGCACTCCCACGAGCACGCCGAGATTCGGGTCGAACCTCGGGAAGTCGACGGTCGTGTCCCACGCGGTCGATTGCAGCGGAACGCTGTCGTTGTAGCAGAGCTGCAGGCGCTCCTGCGGGGCCGTCGCTCCTGCGGACTGCGCGATCGCGGGCGCGAGGAGCCCCGTGATCGACAGGACGGCCAGAGGGATGCGATTGACGTTGCGTTGCGGAAGCATGTTGAGTCTCAGCAGTCGTCGCGATGTTGTTGGATCACAGTGCAGCGATCGGTGACCGAGGAGAGAGGCGGCTCCCCCCGCGGCCGTCGACTAGTTGGCGTCCAGAGCGACTCCTTCGAGCACGAGGTCGCCGTTGTTCTGCTTGCCGTGCTCGAACGCGAGCTCGGCGCCGGAGAGCGGCGGCGTCCGTTCCGCGAGCAGCGCGAGGAACGCGGGATTCGGAATGCTGGCGGCGGTCGAGAACGCGATTCCGCCGTCGATCTCGAACCAGCCCGACTCCATCGCGGGGAAGCCGACGATCTCGGCCGGATTGTCGTTCGTCTGCGCGGCGAGGAACGTCTGCAGGAAGAGGTTCGAGATCGCCGTCAGCGAGACCTTGCGCCAGCAGCGGAACGTGTAGTTCTTCGAGAAGACCTCCTCGTTGTCGTTGTAGACGAGGAAGTCGAGACGCGTCGTGAACGCGGATCCGCCCGTCAGCGCGATGAGCACGAGATCGCTCTGCACCAGC
>CAZQHA010000690.1:0-2268 GCA_964592795.1 uncultured Planctomycetaceae bacterium
ATGTCTTGGATACGTGGGCGTCGAGCTGGCTGTGGCCGTTCGCGACGCTCGGCTGGCCCGACATCACGGACGACCTCGGCCGCTTCTACCCGACGCAGTTCCTGTCGACGGCGCGCGAGATCATCTACCTGTGGGTCGCGCGGATGGTGATGGCCGGCTACGAGTTCCTCGATCACCTGCCCGAGGACCAGCGCTGCCCGTTCGAGGTGTGCAACGTGCACGCGACGGTGCTCGACGGCAAGGGCCGGCGGATGTCGAAGTCGGCGAACAACGGCATCGACCCGATCGAGATGATCGACAAGTTCGGCGCCGACGCGGTGCGCTACAGCCTGATCCTGCTCACGAAGGAAGGGCAGGACGTGAAGCTGTCGCCCGATCGCTTCGATCAGGGCTTCCGCTTCTCGAACAAGGTGTGGAACGCGGCGCGGTTCGTCCTCTTGAACCTCGAGGGCGCGCGGACGGACGGAAGCTCGAAGAGCGCGGCACGGCTCGAGGACCGCTGGATCCTGTCACGACTCGAGTCGACACGGCGCGAGGTGTCGAACGCGCTCGACACGTACCAGCTGAACATCGCGGCGACGACGCTCTACCGCTTCGTGTGGAACGACTTCTGCGATTGGTACCTCGAGATCGTGAAGCCGCGCCTGCTCTCGAAGACGGACGAGAGCGCGAGTGCCGCGCGCGGAACGCTGGTGCGCGTGCTGACGGATTCGCTCGCGATGCTGCACCCGTTCACGCCGTTCCTCAGCGAAGTGCTGTGGAAGGCGCTGCACGAGACGCTCGGCAAGAAGGTGCCGATGTTGATGAACAGCACTTGGCCGAGCGGCGAAGGCATCGCGCACGACGAGCGCGCCGAGTCGGAGATGCAGACGATCCAAGACATCGTGCAGGCGGTGCGCCGCGTGCGGAACTTGACGATGGTGGGGGAGAGGCAGCGCCTGGTGGCGCTGATCGCCGCGCCGCGCGAGGTGGATCGCAACGTGCTACGCGAGCACTCGGCGACGGTGCGCGGCCTCGCGTTCCTCGAGTCGTACGAGGTCGACAAAAGGTTCGATCGGCCGAAGGGAACGGCGGTGGCGACGGCGGGCGCGACCGAGGTGTTCGTGCAGCTCGGCGAAGACGTCGATCTCGCGAAGCTCGTCGACGTCTTGAAGAAGCGCGCGGAGAAGGTGCGGCAGGGGATCAGCGGCGCGGATGCGAAGCTCGCGAATCAGGGATTCCTGGAGCGAGCGGATCCCGACGTGGTCGAGGAGGAGCGCGCGCGTCGCGGCGAGATGGCGCTCGAGCTGGAGATGCTGGAGAGAAACGTGGCCGGCTTGTGAGCGCGCAGTCCCGGCGAGTTCGGTTACACGGAGCCGTCGGTTGCTACCTCGCCCGCGTCCCGCGATCAGCACGCGCCTTCATGACTTGGGGGGTACTTGCGGGGTCACATGACGGGTGACATGACGGGTAGTGACGGAGAAATCCCCGTCGCCGCGTACCTCGGCCAACCACGCACGACCCAAGTCCGTCAGCCGGTAGCGCTGCTTGCTGCTGCGGGGACGATCGGGGATCGTTGGCTCAACCCAGCCCAGCGCGAGCATCGGTTGGAGATGTTCGCTCACGAAGTGTTCCCGATCTCGGAGAGCGGCAGCTACCTGGAGCGCCGCGCGGCCCAGCGGTTCGCGAGCCTCGGCTAGCGCCTGCAAGACTTGTCGGGCACTTGTCGGGTACTTGTCGGGTCCGCGATCCTCGGCCTGGCCCGCACTACCACCCATCGCAAGCACGCCCGCACCGGATTGGCCCTCCACCGCTGCCCGTACGGTCGGATTCGGCCGGAAGATCGCCGTCGTGAATCCATTCACTTCCCACACCGGTTCCGGATACCCGCCGTCACGCGCGTCATCGCGGATGCGCTTCACACCCGTGCCGGCCTTCTCGATGAACCCGACGCGGTGCAAGAGATCGGCGATGAGCGTGTTTCTACGAACAGCCTTCCGACCGAGCTCGCCGATGCTCATGCCCTTCGGCAGGCCACCGGGGCTGATGACCTCGATGCGGTCCTCGTAGAGCTCGACGAACACGTTCGCGCCGTCAATGAACCAGTCGCGGTGCATGACCGCGTTGATGATCGCTTCGCGCAGCGCGGTCATCGGGTATTCCGGGATGTCCTTCCGCTGGATGGCTTCGATCTTCCATGCCGCGCGCGTGTTGCGCTCGATGAAGCGCATCGCTCCCTCGATGTCCGCGACGAGGCCACCGTCGAAGTCCTTGCGATCGAGGACGCGC
>CAZQHA010000691.1:0-2265 GCA_964592795.1 uncultured Planctomycetaceae bacterium
ATCGCGCTCTTGCGCGCCGACTTGCCCCCGCCGACGACGTCCTCGGTCTCCAGGCCGAAGAACGCCGGTGCGGCCTTCGCGAAGTCGAAGCGCGGCGCGGCCCCGACACCGTCGCTCGGCGCGGCGTGCTCCGCGGCGATCGCGCGCACCGACGTCCACGCGTCCTCGAGCACGCGCTCCGCCTGCGGACGACCGCGCTCGGGGAAGTCGAAGGCGACGAGGCCGCGGTGGACGAGCTCGCGGAAGAGCGTCGCGCCGAACGCGCGCGCCAGCGCCGGCACGAGGCTGCCCATCACGACCTGCTGCTCCACCGCTTGACCGGGATCGCGGTACAGCTTCAGCGCGAGCGCGTGATCCGTGCCGAAATCCGCGGCGAAGCCGCTCGGGATGAGCAGCGCGGCCGCGCCCTTGCCGTCGGCGATCTTGCGCCGCACGTCGCTCGCGTGCTCGACGCGCAGCCCCGTGCTCGCTTCGAGCTCCGCGACGAGCGCCGCGGACACGTCGCTGCGATCGAGGTCCTCGACCAGGAACTTGACGCGGCTCTGATTGGAGCCGCTCATGCCGGCCATCGCGAAGCCGAAGATCGTCGCCAGCGCGATCGGCAACGCGAGGCTGAGCAGGAGCCCCGTGCGGTCGCGCAGGAAGAGGGCGAAGTCCTTGCAGGCGAGGATCCAAGCGTCGCGCATGCTCAACCCTCGTCGCGCAGCGCGCGTCCGGTCAACGTGAGGAAGACGTCCTCGAGGCTCGGCGCCGCCTCCTCGACGACGAACGGAACGCCGCGAGCTCGCAGGAGCTCGGCGGCTGCGTCGACGTGAGCTCCGGCGCCGACGCGCAACGCACGCGTTCCGGCGCGCGTCACGCTCTGCGCGAGCTCCGCGAGCGTTCCCTGCGCCAGGATCCGGCCTTGGTCGAGGATCACGATGCGCTGGCACAGCCGCTCGACCTCGCCCAGCTGGTGCGTCGTGTAGATCAGCGTCGTCCCCTCCGCGATCAGGCGCTCGACGAGCTCGAACACGTGATTTCGCGACTGCGGATCGAGCCCGACGGTCGGCTCGTCCAGGAACAGGAGCTCGGGCGCGTGCATCAGCGCGGCGACGATGTTCAAGCGGCGCTTCATGCCGCCCGAGTACGTCCCGACGCGCGCGGTGGCGCGGTCGGCGAGCCCGGCTTGCTCGAGCGCGCGCTCGGTGCGTCCGCGGAGCTCCTTACCGCGAATTCCGTACAGCCGGCCGAAGAACGCCAGGTTCTCGCGCGCGCTGAGCGAGTCGTAGAGCGCGATCTCCTGCGGCACGACGCCGATGCGCGAGCGGATCGCGCGCGCGTCGCGCGTGGGGTCCATGCCGAGCACGCGCACGAATCCCGACGTCGGAGCGCACACCGTGCTCAACACCTTGACCGTCGTCGTCTTGCCCGCGCCGTTCGGACCCAGGAGTCCGACGGACTCGCCCGGCCGAACCTCGAACGAGAGCCCGTCAACGGCGCGGCGATCGCCGAACGCGCGAACGAGATCGCGGACTTCGACGACCGGTTGCGAGCGTTCCGAATCGAGCGGGCGTGAGGACATGGGGGCCATCCGTGCGGCCTATACTGTGCCGCCTCGCGCGGGAATCCTTCGCAGGAACCGCGCGACTCCATTCCCCATGATCCGCGTCCCGTACGAGTTCCGCGACCGCGCGCTCTTCGACCTGGCGCTGACCCACGCCTCGGTCGGCGCGGAGCGCGACAACGAGCGCCTCGAGTTCCTGGGGGATGCCGCGCTCGACCTGATCGTGGCGGAGGAGCTCTACCACCATCACCGCGAGCTCCCCGAGGGCGACCTGACCGAGCTGAAGGCCTGGGTCGTCTCGCGCCGCACCCTCGCGGAAGCCGCGCGCCGGATGAACCTGGGACAGGAGGCGCGCGTCGGTCAGAGCCTCCGGCAGCGATCGCTGCCGCGGTCGGTGCTTTCCAATTTATATGAAGCCGTGCTGGGCGCCGTGTACCTCGACGGAGGTCTGGAGTCCGCGCGCGCGTTCGTCCATGCGACGCTCCTCGCGCCGCTCGACGAGGTGCGCCAGCAGAGGCACGGATCGAACCCCAAGCAGCGCCTGCAGCACCTGTGTCAGAGGCGCTGGGGCAATCCACCCGACTACGAGGTGCTCGAGGCGCGCGGAGAGGCGCACGCGCGCGCGTTCTTGATCGCGGCGGAGATCGGCGGCGAACGCTTTCCGAGCGCGTGGGGCCGCACGCGCAAGGAAGCGGAAAGCTGGGCGGCGCACGAAGCGC
>CAZQHA010000692.1:0-2249 GCA_964592795.1 uncultured Planctomycetaceae bacterium
GTCCGGCGCCTTCGACGGATTCGACGGCACGGTCAGCGAGGTCAATCCGGAAAAGGGCACGGTGAAGGTCGTCGTGACGATCTTCGGCCGCCCGACGCCGGTCGAGCTCGAGTACTGGGAGGTCGCGGCGGTCTGACGCTCCGGCTGAGCCGCACGGCCAGCCCGAGGCAGTCACAGAACAGCGAATCGACTCATGGCGAAAGAAGTTACAGGCAAGATCAAGTTGCAGTGTCCCGCGGGACAAGCCACGCCGGCGCCGCCGGTCGGCCCCGCCCTGGGCTCGCACGGCGTGAACATCGCGGCGTTCGTGAAGCAATTCAACGACGCGACGCGCGACCAGCAAGGGCTGATCATCCCGGTCGAGATCACGGTCTACAAAGACCGCTCGTTCGACTTCGTGCTGAAGTCGCCCCCCGCGGCCGTGCTCTTGAAGCGCGCCGCGGGCCTCGAGAAGGGCGCGGGCGCCGTCGGGACGGAGATCGTCGGCAAGGTCACGCAAGCGCAGGTCGAGGAGATCGCGAAGCTCAAGATGAAGGATCTCAACGCGCGCGACCTCAAGGCCGCGTGCCGGATCATCGCGGGCACGGCGCGTTCGTCCGGCATCAAGGTCGAGGGTTGATCATGGTGAAGCACAGCAAGAGATACCTCCAAGCGGCGGCCAAGGTGGACCGCACGAAAACGTACGAGCCCGTCGCCGCGCTCAACCTGATCAAGAGCCTCCCGCCCGCGAAGTTCGACGAGTCCGTCGAGGTCGTCGTGCGCCTGGGCATCGACCCGAAGAAGACCGATCAGCTCGTGCGCGGCGCCGTGTCGCTGCCGAAGGGCCTGGGCCGGAAGGTGCGCGTGATCGTGTTCGCGGAAGGCGACAAGGCCGACGCCGCGCGCGCGGCCGGCGCGGACGAGGTCGGCTCGGCGGAGCTCGCCGACAAGATCCAAGGCGGCTGGATGGACTTCGACATCGTCATCACGAGCCCCCGACATGATGAAGCACGTCGGAAAGCTCGGAAAAGTGCTCGGTCCACAAGGGAAGATGCCGAGCCCGAAGTCAGGCACGGTGACGCCCGACGTCGCGGCCGCGGTGAGGGAGTTCAAGGCCGGCAAGGTCGAGTTCCGCACCGACGCGGGCGGCAACGTGCACGCGCCGCTCGGCAAGCGCTCGTTCTCCGCGGAGGACCTGCGCGACAACCTGCAAGCGTTCCTCGATCACGTCTCGGCGCTGCGTCCGCCCGCGGTGAAGGGCGACTTCCTGCGCAAGGTCGTCGTCTCGACCACGATGGGTCCCGGCGTCCAGATCGAATGGGTGGTGTCGCATGCCTAATCTCGTCAATCGACTCGTCGTCCAGGAGCTGACGGAGCAGTTCAAGGAGGCCGACGGAATGCTCGTCGTCTCTTTCGCCGGCTTGACCGTGAAGGAGTCGGAGGGACTGCGCACGCAGATGGCGAAGAAGGGCGCGAAGTTCAAGATGGTTCGCAATTCGCTCGCCCTGCGCGTCCTGCGCGAACGCGGCATCGAGATCGACGAGGCCAGCCTCAAGGGCAACACCGCGATCGCGTACGGCAACTCGGAAGCGGCCGTGCACGCGGCGAAGGTCCTGACGTCCGCCGACGTGAAGAAGGCGGGCAAGGTCAAGGTCCGCGCCGGCGTGCTCGAGGGGAGCCTGCTCAGCCCGAGCGACGCCGCGGCGATGGCCGACGTGCCCGACCGCGACACGCTCAACTCCAAGATCCTGGGCTGTCTGAACGGACCGGCGCGCGGCATGGCCGTCGTGCTGAGCGCCGTGCCGAGCGGCCTGGTGCGCGTGCTCAAGGCCCGCGCCGACAAGCTCGAAGCCGCGGGAGGTACCCCGGCGGCGTGAGCCGGACCACCGTCCATCCCGGCGTCGCGCCGCGTCGCGGCCGCCGGGAATCCAATCCAACCCTGTCTCCTGAACTCATTCTCCCAAGGGGATCACCCATGTCTGAAGAGTCGAACGTCGCGCTCGAACCCGAGCTCCAAGCCATCGTCACGAAGCTCGATGGCCTGACCCTCCTCCAAGCTTCGAAGATCGTGAAGCACCTCGAGAGCCACTGGGGCGTCAGCGCTGCCGCCCCCGTCGGCGTCGCGGTCGCCGCGGCCGGTGGGCCCGCGGCCGCCGCCGCCGAGGAGAAGACCTCGTTCGACGTCATCCTCGAGACGGCCGGCGACAAGAAGATCGGCGTCATCAAGGAAGTGCGCGCGATCACGGGCCTGGGCCTGAAGGAAGCCAAGG
>CAZQHA010000693.1:0-2234 GCA_964592795.1 uncultured Planctomycetaceae bacterium
CGCAGCTCGAGTACCTGCGCGACGCGGTGCGCGCGCACGGCGTGCCGCTCTTCGAGGTGCCCGGCTACGAGGCCGACGACGTGATCGGCACGCTCGCGACGCAGGGCGCGAAGGCCGGCTGGGAGGTGCTGATCGTCACCGGCGACAAGGACTTCATGCAGCTGATCGACGATCGCATCCGGCTGTACAACGTCTTCAAGGCGAACACCGAGGTCGTCATCGAAGGCCCTGAGGCGGTACTCGAGAAGTTCGGCACGACTCCCGATCGCGTGATCGACGTGCTCGCGATCATGGGCGACGCGTCGGACAACATCCCCGGCGTCCACGGCATCGGCGAGAAGGGCGCGGTGAAATTGATCAGCGAGTTCGGCTCGGTCGGCGCGCTGATCGAGAACTTGCCCAAGGTCAAGGGCAAGGCGCGCGAGCACATCGAGCGCGACCTCGAGATGCTCAAGCTCTCGCTCGAGCTCGTGAAGATCCAGTGCTGCGTGCCGCTCGATCCGGGCTTCGAAGGCTTGCCGCCGGCGGCGCCCGACGCGAAGGCGCTCGTGCACTTCTTCCACGCGATGGGGTTCCAGAGCCTCCTGCGGAAGGCGGCGAGCGGCGCGCGCTCGTCCGAGGAGCGCGACTACCACATCGTGAAGGACGGCGCGGAGCTCGCCGCGATGATCACCGAGCTGATGAAGGCGAAGAGCTTCGTCCTCGACACCGAGACGACGAGCCTCTTCCCGCTGCAGTCGGATCTCGTCGGCGTCTCGTTCAGCGCCAGCCCCATGCGGGCGTTCTATGTTCCTTTTAATGCGGTGCCTCCGGTGCTCCCCGGCGGCCCCCCCGCGATCCTCAAGGCGCTCGAGCCGCTGCTGACCAGCCCTCGGTTCGAGCGCTCGGGGCAGAACACGAAGTACGACTGGCTGGCGCTCGCGCACGCCGGCGTCCGGCTTCCCGACCCGAGCTTCGACACGATGATCGCGAGCTACTGCGTCGCGGGGACGTCGCGGCGGCACGGGCTCGACGAGCTCGCGCTCACGTACTTCGACCTCACGAAGATCCCGACGAGCGATCTGATCGGCACCGGACAGAAGCAGATCACGATGGACAAGGTGCCGGTCGAGAAGGTCGGCGAGTACGCGTGCGAGGACGCGGACGTCACGTTCCGGTTGAAGCAGGTGCTCGAGCGCGAGCTCGCCGAGACCGGCTCGAAGGAGCTCTTCGAGAAGCTCGAGATGCCGCTCGTGCCGGTGCTCACGGCGATGGAAGAGCGCGGCATCCGGCTCGACGCGTCGGTGCTCGTCGACATCTCGCGGCAGCTCGGATTCGAGATCGCGGCCGCGCTCGACGAGATCCACGCGCTGGCGGGCGAGCCGTTCAACGTCAACAGCACGAAGGCGCTGGGCGAGATCCTGTTCACGAAGCTCAAGATCCAGGACGCCGCGGGCGTCAAGCGCGTCCGCAAGACGCAGACGGGATACGCGACCGACCACGCGACGCTCGAGGCGAGCTACGGCGACGTGCCGATCGTGAAGCGCCTGCTCGAGTACCGCGAGATGTCGAAGCTGAAGAGCACGTACCTCGACACGCTTCCGGAGTACGTGAACCCGGCCACGGGCCGCGTGCACTGCTCGTTCAGCCAAGTGTCCGCCGCCACGGGCCGCCTCGCGTCGAGCGATCCGAACTTGCAGAACATCCCGGTGCGCACCGAGCGCGGCCGCGCGCTGCGCAAGGCGTTCGTGCCGCGCGAGCGCGACGCGCACGGGGAGTGGTTCCTCCTGTCCGCCGACTACAGCCAGGTCGAGCTGCGGATCATGGCGCACCTGTCGCAGGATCCGTCACTCGTGCGCGCGTTCGCGGAAGGGCGTGACATCCACGCGTCGACCGCGGCGATCGTCTTCGACGTCGACGAATCGGCGGTGACACGCGAGATGCGCAGCCGCGCGAAGGCGATCAACTTCGGGCTCCTCTACGGCATGGGTCCCGCACGGCTCGCGCGCGACACAGGGCTCACGGTCGTCGAAGCGCGCCAGTTCATCGACCGCTACTTCCAGTCGTTTCCCAAGGTGCGCGAGTGGATCGATCGGACGCTGGCGCAGGCGCGCACGAACGGCTACGTCGAGACGCTGCTCGGACGCAAGCGCCGGTTCCCCGACATCAACTCCGAGGACTCGCGACTGCGCTCGTTCGCCGAGAACGCGGCGGTCAACACGCCGGTCCAGGGCTCGGCGGCCGACGTGATCAAG
>CAZQHA010000694.1:0-2233 GCA_964592795.1 uncultured Planctomycetaceae bacterium
GGGCGGAGAACCGGGTCGATCCGGCCAGCGGCGCTCCGGCCGGCGCACGGTTCAGGGCGGAGAGCGCGCTGTCCGTTCGCCACGTAGAGAGTCGCGCTTCCGCGGCCTCGACCGCGCGAATGACGACCTCGCTGTGGGCCAGCGCATCGGCGCGCGTGGCGGCATCGACGGTGACCGTCATGTGAGTGCCCATGGCTGCGACGCGACGCACAACCGTCACTTCGGTGTCCGACGCGCGCGCCGGCACGGCCCCCCAGAAAAGGACCAGGAACGCCGCGGCTCTGACGGGCGCGGCTCCTCGCTTCGCTCTGAGACTGAGTCTCATTTACGGCGGAGCGTACCGCTCGCCTGACCCGCTGGCAAGGCCAAGAGCGGGCCTTCTCGATCGGCCCCGGGCGGAAACGGTCGCCGAAGGCACGAGCGGGAGCAGACTGCACCGATGCCGTGCATGGCCCGGAGCGCGGCGCCGCGGCCGATCTCTCCCGCCCACGAAATACATTGACGCGGAATCCGAATCCGATTCGGATTTGGCGATGACCCGCGCCCAGCTCCAGGACGACCCCCTTCCCGCCCGCCAGGCTCGCAGCCGGCGCACGACCGAGCGCATCACCGCAGCCGCCTTGGCGCTCCTCGAGCGAAAGACGTTCGCGGAGCTCTCGGTCGCCGAGATCGCGCGCAAGGCGGGCGTCAGCGTCGGCGGCTTCTACGCACGGTTCCCGAGCAAGGACGCGCTCCTCCAGTACTTCGACGTCACGGTCGTCGAAGGGATCCTGGAGCGCGCGCGACGCGAGCTCGACGACGAGCGGCTCGCGGGCTCGAGCGCGCGCGACGTCGTGAGTACCTATGTGTCGCTCGCCGTCCGGACGTTCCGGCAGCATCGTCAGGTGCTGCAGCAGGTCGCGCTGCGGTCGCGCACGAGCCGCGACCCCGCGTTCCGCGAGCGCATCCGCTCGGCCAATCGCTTCCTACACGGCCGATTCCGCGCGCTCCTCGAGGAGCGGCGCGGCGAGATCGGCCATCCCGAGCCGTCGCGCGCGATCGACCTCGGGCTGACATTAGTCTCGGCGAGCATGCGCGAGTACGTCCTCTTCGCCGAGTTCCGCCCCGATTTCGCGCCGATCTCCGACAAAGAGCTCGTGCGCGAGCTCACCGACGCGTTCTGCGCGTACTTGCAGATCGCTCCCCGCAAGAAAAGAGGTCGACGGTCATGAAGTGGAATCGAGCGTGGGTGTCCCGTGGCGTCGCTTCGGTCGTGTTGGGCCTCCCGGCCGTCGCCGCGCAGGAGGCACCCGGTTCGGAGGAGCTGGCCGCGCTCGTGCGCTCGTTCGCCGGGAGCGAGGCGATCTCGACCGCGAGCCCAGGGTGCGTCGTCGGGGTTCTCCGGCGCGGCGAGCCGATCGCCGTGCACACCTTCGGCTTCGCGCGGATCGAGGCCAAGCGCGCGATCGGCACGAACACCGCGTTCTACATCGCGAGCACCGCCAAGCAGTTCACCGCGGCCTGCGTCGCTCATGCCGCGGGCACCGGTCGGTTGTCGCTCGACGACTCGATCACCAAGCACGTCGGCGGATTGCCCGACACGTACCGTTCCGTGAAGCTCTGCCACCTGATGAACCAGCGCTCGGGCGTGAAGGACGTCTACGAAGTGGCCATCGCGCTCGATCTCGGAGCGGACTCCCTGTCGTCGAACGCCGCGGCGCTCGGCGTCGTGCGGCGTCTCGACGCGCTTGACTTCGTTCCGGGCGAGCGTTGCTCGTACTCCAACAGCAACTACGTGCTCCTCGCGGAGGCGCTGCGAAACGCGACCGGCTCGACGCTCGGCGCGTACGCGAAGGAGCACGTCTTCCGTCCCTTGAAGATGGAGGACTCTCACTTCGCCGGCGAATCGCACGCGGGCAAGGGGGACGTCGCCGTCAGCTATCGCCCGCGCGGCGACACGTTCGAGTCGATCGAGATCACGACCGGTCTCGTCGGCCCGGGCGGGATGTGGGCGAGCTTCGACGACCTCGCGCGGTGGGATCGCGCGTGGATCGAAGGTCGATTCGCGAGCGCCAAGGTGCGGGAGTCGCTGCTCGCGCCGCCGCGACTCTCCGACGGTCAGACGCTCCATCCCGTGTTCGGACCGTATGCGGGTGGACTGATGGTCGGGAAGTGGAGAGGCCTCGACGTCGTCCGTCACGCCGGAGGCGCCTTCGGCTTCAGCGCGGAGCTCATGCGCTTCCCCGGGAAGGAG
>CAZQHA010000695.1:0-2228 GCA_964592795.1 uncultured Planctomycetaceae bacterium
CATCGTCCGCCGCGCGTGGCGCGCGGCCGTGCTGCGGCGCGCGATCGAATCGTCAACGTTGGGCGTCGCCGCCGCCCTCGTTTGTCGAGCGGCGAGCCTCGCGAGCGGCGGCGCCGGCGCGACGAACGCGTGGATCGCGGCGTGCTCCGTCGGCTCGCTCGCCGCGTTGTCGTGGTGGCTCGAGCACGCGCCGGAAGAGTCCGCGGTCGCGCGTCGTCTCGACGGCGACGGCGCCCTGCTGACGGCCTACGAATGCGAGCGCTCGGGCGTCGATTCGCCTCTCCGCGCGTTGCTCTCGCAGCGCGTCGCGTCCGCGCTCGCCGCGTCGACGCCGCGTCTCGCGCGAGCTCCGTCGCCGATCGTGCTGGCGGTCGTGCTCGGCGCCGCCGCCGTGCTCGCGCTCGCGATCGAGTCGTCGGACGCCCCCGCCCGCTCCGGTCCCCTCGACGCGCGTCGCGCGGCGTTCGCGGAGAGCGCGGAGGCGCTCGCCGCGGCGGTCGACGGTGAGTCGCAGCAGCTCTCCAGCGAGGACTCGGCCGAAGTGCGCGACCTCGCGCGCTCCGCGGCCGATCTTGCGCGCACTCGCGGCGATGCGATCGAGCTCTCGGCGTTCGCAAGCCGGGCCGAAGCGGCGGGGCGGGAGCGGACGGCCGGCTCGCGGCTGGGCGAGGCGCTCGACGATGCCGCCGCGCGGGCACGAGCGCTCTCGACCGCGCTGACCGTTGTGACGGGCGGCGATTCCGGCGGCGGCTCCGCGAGTCGAAACGCGTCGGATCGCGGGGTCGAGGGGACTCCACGGGCCGGCGAAGGGTCGGGCGTGGGAACGGGCATGCACCCCGGCACGTCCGACGTCACAATGTTGCGCCCCGATTCCGCGGCGGCGCCCGATCCGGCGGCTCGAGCCGCCGAGGAGCGCGGGCTCCCCGCGGTGCGCTGGTGGCCCCGGCGGTTCGACGCGATCGTCGAACGCTGGGTGGAGCGCCAGCGCACGACCGGCGATCGATAGACACCCGTCCCCCCGCACCTTGACTCTCGCACGTCCCCATCGACGCGTTGGCGTTTGGCTGATCGGTGCCCGGGGCTCGATCTCGACCTGTGTCGTGTACGGCCTCGCGGGCCTGAGGCAGGGTCTGCTCGAGCCCGTCGGGCTGGCCACGCAGACCGAGACGTTCTCGAGCCTCGACCTCGTGTCGCTCGAGGATCTCGTGCTCGGCGGTCACGACGTCTGCACGCGCGACCTGTCGCAGTCGGCCGAGGAGCTCGTCCGCCACGGAATCCTCGGCTCCGATCTCGTCGCGGCGTCCGCGTCCGCGGCCGCGGCGTACGAAGCGGCGATCCGGCCCGGGACGCTGGACGAGACGGACGTCGGCCTCGCGGATCTCGACCGGCGATCGGCCGCGCTGAGCGCGGAGCCGCCGCGCGCCCAGCTCGCCCGTCTCGCGGCGGACCTCGAGGAGTTCCGCCGCCGCGAATCGCTCGAGCGTGTCGTGGTCGTCAACCTGGCCAGCACGGAGGCGCTGCGCGGCGACAGACCCGAGTGGTCGAGCCTGGCCGACTTCGAACGCGCGCTCGACCAAGGCCAGAGCCAGCCTGCGTCGATCCTGTACGCGTACGCGGCCCTCTCGGCGGGCTGCCCGTACGTCAACTTCACCCCGAACCGCGGGTCGTCGATCCCGGCCCTGCGCGAGTTCGCGCGCGCGCGCGGCATGCCGCACTGCGGAAACGACGGGAAGACCGGGGAGACGCTGATCAAGACGGTGCTCGCGCCGATGTTTCGCGCACGCGCGCTGCGCGTCCTCGCGTGGCAGGGCTACAACATGCTCGGGAATCGCGACGGCGCCGTGCTCTCCGACGCTTCGCACCGCGAGACCAAGCTGCGCAACAAGAACGACGCGCTGCGCGCGATCCTCGACGACGAATCGGTCCACACGCACGTGGGGATCGATTTCGTGCCGTCGCTCCAAGACTGGAAGACCGCGTGGGACTTCATCCACTTCGAAGGCTTCCTGGGCGCGAAGATGAGCTTGCAGTTCACGTGGAGCGGGAGCGATTCGGCGCTGGCGGCTCCGCTCGTGATCGACCTCGTGCGGCTGGCGGATTACGCCGCGTCGCAGCGCGAAGCCGGCGAGATGAAGCACACGGCGAGCTTCTTCAAGGCCCCGTTCTGGGGCGGCGGACACGACTTCCACGACCAGTTCGTGCGCCTGCTCGAGTACGTCGAGTCCCAT
>CAZQHA010000696.1:0-2227 GCA_964592795.1 uncultured Planctomycetaceae bacterium
GCGCCCTCGCTCGGGACGGCGAAGCGATCGAGCTCGTGTGCCGCTCGCTGGCGTCGACCGGCGGGACCGCGAGCGCGTAGGAGATCGCCGGCGCCGCGTCGGTCGAGCCCGCGACGGAGGCGTGGCTGGCCGTGACCCGCGCGCGGCTCTCCCTGCTCGACGACGAGCTCGCGCGCGCGGAGTCGCTCCTGCTCGCGCCGGCGACCGCCGCGCGGAGCGCGCCGTCCGCGCGCATGCGTCATCCGGACAACGCGCACGGTTGGCTCCTGCTCGGCCGAACGTGGATGCGCGCCGGTCGCACGAGCGAAGCGGAGCCCGTGCTGACGCGCTTCCTCGAGATGTCGCCGCTCGACGCGGAAGCGCCCGCGGCGTGGCACATGCTCGCGCAAGCGGCGCTCGCGCGAGGCGCGATGGACGCCGCGGCCGAACGCCGAGCACGCGCCGACCAGAGCGGACAGTGGCACGCGTTCTACCGCGCGCGACGGCTGCAGATCCGCGAGGCGCCGCAGGAGCCGCTGCCCAGGCTGGGACTCGCGCAGCTGTGGCTCAGCGCGGGCGATCTCCCGCGCGCGCAGCGAGTGCTCGACGAGCTGCTCGCGATGTCGCCGGACTTCTGCCGCGGCTGGGATGCGCTGGGCGAGACGCGCCGGCGCCTGGGCGACGGCCCGGGCGCGCGCGCCGCGTACGACCGCGCGGTGAGCTGCGATCCGGATCTCGCCGACGCGCGGTTCGATCGGGGAATGCTCGCAGTCGCCGATCAGCGCTGGGAGGACGCGCGGACCGACTTCGAGCACCTCCTCGCCGGTCCGTCGGGCGCGCAGGCGAAGTACTTGAGCGCCCACCTCGAGCTCGCGCGCGCGCTCCTGCGACTCCACGACAGCGCCGGCGCGGAGAAACGCTACGCGCGCTACCGCGAGCTGGGCGGCACGGGCGCGCTCGAGTGAGCGCGCTTTTCGCCGTTCCCGCACGGAATTAGACTGCTGCGCAAATCGGGCCTCCCCTCTCGGAGGCCGACGTTTCCCTCTTTCCCCTCGGGAGGCTTCGCGATGCTCCGTCTGTGGTCGTCCATCTTGACGCTCTTGCTGCTCGTCGGCGCCGCGCGCGCGCAGACGATTCCGCCCGAGTACCGCACGCAGTTCGACAAGGGCATCAAGCTGCTGAACGAGGGAAAGAACGACGAAGGCATCGCCGCGTTCAAGCGCTGCATGGAGCTCGTCCCCACCGATCCGACGTCGCCGTACAACGTCGCGTGCGGCTACTCCAAGAAGGGTGAGCTCGACGCCGCGTTCGAGTACCTGAACAAGGCCGCCGATCTGGGCTTCGGGAACACCGATCAAGCCGGGAAGAGCAACATCGTCTTCGCCGGCGAGGACGCGGACCTCGCGAACGCGCGCAAGGATCCGCGCTGGCAAACGCTGATCGAGAAAATGACCGCGATGCGGGCGGGGCGCGAAAGCCTGAAGAAGAAGGGCGAGGAGTACGCGAGCAAGCCCGCGATCTACGTCCCCGAGGCGATCGCCGCGCTGCCGGAGAAGCCCGTGCTCGTCGTGCTGCACGACGTCCGACAGACGAAGGACCAGGTGGTCGAGGGGCGCTACAAGGCGATCGCCGACGAGCTGGGATACGCGTTGATCGCGCCATCGGGTCGCGTCCTCGTCGGCGACGACCCGGCGCAGGGCATGGCCTGGTTCGACGACGCCGCCACGTACCTGAAGACGCCGTGGATGTCGGAGAAGACCGTCAACGAGTCGATCTCGGCGTTCAAGAAGGAACACAAGGTCGACAAGAACCGCGTGTACCTGATCGGCGAGGGTGTCGGCGGCCTCGTCGCGACGAGCGTCGGAGTCGGATCCCCGGGCCTGTACAAAGGCGTGATCGCGATCAACTCGCAGCTCGTCTCGCAGCTCGTGTCCCAGAAGGCGCCGCAGGCCGGCAAGATGGGCCTGCGCATGCGCCTCCTGAACGACGCCGAGCTCGGCCAGAAGGAGCTCACGGCGGGCGAGGACTTCGCGAAAGTCGTCGAGTCGTGGAGCAAGTCGCTCTCGAGCTGGGGCATCGCCGGCAGCGCGACGACGTACAAGGCCGACGCGAACGATCCGAAGCAGCTCGAGGCGTTGATCGTCGAAACGATCAAGGGCTTCGCCGCCGCGGCGGAGGCCGCGCCGGCCGGAGCGCCGAAGTAACGCCCGATCACTTCGGCGGGATGCGCTCGAGCATCCCGCGCGTC
>CAZQHA010000697.1:0-2215 GCA_964592795.1 uncultured Planctomycetaceae bacterium
GTTCTCGCTGGGCGCGATCCTGTGCGAGCTCCTGACCGGACGCCCGCCGTACGAGCCGATCGACGGCGAGACGCTCTTGAAGCAGGCCGCCAAGGCCAAGCTCGGACCCGCGCGCACGCGACTCGAAGCTTGCGACGCCGATCGCGCGCTCGTGCAGCTGTGCCTCGATTGCATGATGACCGCGCGTGAAGCACGCCCCACGAACGCCGGAGAAGTCGCGAAGGCCGTGCACGAGTACTTGGCGTCGGTCGAGGAACGCGCGCAGAAAGCCGAGCTCGCCGCCGAGAAGGCGCGCATCAAAGCCGCGGAGGAGCGCCGCGCGCGGCGGCTGACGCTGGCCCTGGCGGGAACGATCGTGGTCGCGATCGGGCTCGGCGGGGTCGCTTGGTACTGGATCGAGCACGAGCGCGCGCAACGCGAGGCGGAGCGGGCGGCGCGCGTCGAGCAGACGCGCGCCGCGGTCGAAGCCGCGTACGGTGAGTCGATCGAGCTCGGGCAGGCGGGGAAGCCCGACGAGGCGCTGGCCGCGGCGCGTCGCGCGCTCTCGCTCGCCGAGGGCGGCGCCGCGGACGCGGCGTTGCTCGACCGCACGCGCCATTTCGTCGACAACGCGGAGCTCGCGGTGGGCGCCGCGGAGCGGGAACGAAAGCTCACGGAGCAAGACGAGACGCTCCGGTCCCGCCTGATCGACCTGCGCGTGCAACAGATCGGCACGTTCGGCGACGCCAAACGCGAGATCGCGCTCGACTCGGAGTTCGCCAAGGCATTCCGCGACTACGGCGTCGATCTCGAGGGCGCCGACGTCGTGGCGGCGCTCGCGCGCATCCGCCAGCGCAAGATCGCCCGCGAAGTCGCGCTGGCGCTCGACGACTGGGGGCGCCTGCGGCGCAAGGTGCACGGGGCGAAATCCGAGAAGGCGGAAAACCTCCTCGTGCTCGCGCTGGATCTCGACGGCGATCCGACGCGCAGGCGGCTGCGTGAAGCGGTCGCCGCGGAGGACATCGATGTGATGCTCGAGCTGTCCGCGCCCGAGAGCCTGCGCAAGCTCGAGCCGGGCTCGATCTTCGTGCTGGCCACGGCGCTGTGGGAAGGCGCGGAGAGTCGCAGACCGGACGTCTTCCGAATCCTCGACTTCGCGCTGGACCTGTGTCCCGGCGATTTCGTCCTGCAGGCCGCCGCCGGCAGCTTCTACCACGACAGCGGTCGCTTCGAGGAAGCAGTCGCTTGTCGATCCGCGGCGGTGAGCTTGCGAGCGAAGGACGCCGGCGCGCGGGTGCGGCTCAGCGACTCGCTGTACTTCGCGGGCCGCTTCTCCGAGAGCGCGGAAGTCGCGCGCGCGTGCCTGGCCATCGATCCGAACCACGCGGAGGCGCTGTATTTCCTCGCCGGAGCCCAGCAGGCGCTCGGCGACTACGCGGGAGCGTTGGTCGACGTGACGCGCTCGGTCGAGCTCGAGGACGACCCGATGAAGCGACTCGACCTCGAAGTCGCCCAGTTCTACAACGGCGTCCTCTCGCGCGACGACATCGCCCGGAATGTCGCGAGCGCGTCGGCGCCGCTGGCTCTGGCGACGTACCTCTACCCGCTGCTCGATCACCCCGATCCCGCACAGCGCGATCCCGAGTTCGTGTTGCGCACGCTCGAGGAGCACGCCGCGTCGCTTTCCACGTTTCGATGGGTGCCCGTGCTCCAGGCCGTCGCCTACGTTCGACTCGAGGACTGGTCGCGCGCGCTCACGGCCATCGAGAACCGCTTCCGATTGCCGCAGTTCATGTTGCTGTCGCCGATGGCGTACGACTTCCTGCGCTCGTTGATCCACAGCCGCGTCGGCCGCGACCTCGAAGCGCACGCCTATTACCAGCGTGGGATGGTCGCGTGGGATGCGCAGACGGCCGACGATCCGGAAGTCTGGGCGCGCTCCGACGCGATGCGCTGGCGGCGCGAGGCGGAAGCGGCGCTCGCGAAGTAGGTGCGCGACCAAGCGGCGCACAGAAACGATCGACGAGGAGTCCCCGTGCCCGACGAAGCCCGTTCACAGCGATCCGTCCTGGCCATCTTGGGTGAGCGCATCGGTCTGGCGCCGAAGGTGCTCCTGTCCGACCTGGCTTCGGATCACGGCGCATCGCCTCTCGTCGATCCCGGATCGAGCGCGTCGAGGCTCGTGCCGCAAGGTCGCGGCAACTACCAGCTGCTCGGCGAGATCGCGCGCGGCGGC
>CAZQHA010000698.1:0-2199 GCA_964592795.1 uncultured Planctomycetaceae bacterium
CACCGGGAAGCACCCGAGCAATCACTGCGCGACCAATCAATCCGTCGAGTGGGACGCGCGCGGCGTGGGCTGGAACGAGCTCCACCCCGTGGAGCAGGTGAGCTGGGACGAGTTCCAAGCGGAGCTCTCTCACGCGGGGCTCCTGATCCCGACGGAGGCGCAGTGGGAGTACGCGTGTCGCGCCGGAACGCACACCGTGTACTGGTGCGGCGACGACAAGGAGAGCCTGATCGGAGTCGACAACCTCTCCGACGCGTACGGGAAGCGTCACGGCAACGGGAACTGGACGGTGTGGGAGGAGTGGCTCGACGACGGCCAGACGTCGACCGCGCAGGTGGGCGTGTACCGGGCGAATCCGTTCGGCCTTCACGATCTCCACGGCAACGTCATGGAGTGGTGCCGGGACTGGTTCGTCGAGTACGGACCCAAGGTCCAGCCGGGCGACGGCGCGCGGCTCGGCAAGTCATTCAACCGCGTGCTTCGCGGCTCCTGCTTTCAGGGGACGGCGGGCGTCGGACGCTCCGCCGCGCGCGAGGACGTGCAGCCCACCGATGCGGCCCCGAGCCTGGGCGTGCGGCCGTCCCGGGCCCTCACGCGCCGTTGACCGATTCTTGATTTTTCATGTCGGGCGTCGCGGGCGTCCTGCGTTTCGTCGGTTGGTGGCCGAATGAGCGGTCACCGCACCATCGAGACGACGACATGAACACGAATCAGCGATCGACGAAGGCGGCGCGGCTCCGGGAGCTCATCGAGGGAGGCGAGACGCGCTTCCTCATGGAAGCGCACAGCGGGCTCTCCGCGAAGGTGGCCGAGGAGGCGGGCTTCGAGGGACTGTGGGCCAGCGGCCTCTCCATCTCCGCGATGCTCGGCGTCCGCGACGCCAACGAGGCGAGCTGGACGCAGGTGCTCGAGGTCGTCGAGTTCATGGCCGATGCGACGAAGATCCCGATCCTGCTCGACGGCGACACGGGGTACGGCAACTTCAATTCGGTGCGCCGTCTAGTAGGGAAGCTCGAGGCGCGCGGCGTCGCCGGCGTGTGCCTCGAGGACAAGCTCTTCCCGAAGACCAACAGCTTCCTGGGGTCGGCGCCGCAGGAGCTGGCCGACATCGGCGAGTTCTGCGGCAAGATCCGCGCGGCGAAGGACACGCAGCGCGATCCGGACTTCGTCGTCGTCGCGCGCGTCGAGGCGCTGATCGCGCGCCGAACGCTCGACGAAGCGCTCGAGCGCGCGGAGGCGTACCGCGACGCCGGCGCCGACGCGATCCTGATCCACAGCGCGCGCGCGAACGCGAGCGAGATCCTGGCGTTCCAGCAGCACTGGGGCGCGCGGCTGCCCGTCGTGATCGTTCCCACCAAGTACTACCGCACGCCGACGCAGGTCTACCGCGACGCGGGCATCGCGCTCGTGATCTTCGCCAACCATCTGATGCGCGCGTCGCTCGCGTCGATGCAGAAGGTCGCGCGGCAGCTCTCGCTCGAGAAGACGCTCGTCGGCGTCGAGCCGGAAGTGGCGCCGCTCGACGAGGTGTTCCGCCTGCAGAACGTCGCCGAGCTCGAGGCGGCCGAGGAGCGTTACCTTCCGCGAGTCGACGCGCCGGTCGTGTCCGCGCTGTCCGCCTGATTCGCGAGGAGCGCTCCGATGATCACCTCCGATCTCTTCCTCTCCGCCATGATGCGACGCGGCTACCGAGCGTTCACCGGCGTCCCGTGCTCGTACCTCAAGCCCTTCATCAACCAGGCGATCGACTCGGACGTGCTCGACTACATCCCGGCGACGAACGAAGGCGACGCGGTCGCGATCGCGACGGGCGCCGAGCTCGGCGGCCTGCGCAGCGTCGTGATGTTCCAGAACTCCGGGCTGTCGAATGCCGTCAGCCCGCTGGTCTCGCTCAACCCGATCTTCCAGGTGCCGGTTCTGCTCATCGTCACGTGGCGCGGCGAGCCGGGCGGCAAGCCGGACGAGCCGCAGCACGAATTGATGGGCGCGATCACGCCGCAGATGCTCGAGCTGATGCGCGTGCGCTGGGAGCCGTTCCCGACGCAGGACGAAGCGATCGAGCCGGCGGCACGCCTTGAGACACTCGTCGAGGAAGCGGCGCTGCGTCTCGCAGTGCGGACCCGGGGTCTCGCCCTGGAGCTGGCGGGTGATGCCGGAGACGACGGTGATCGGGGTCCGCAGCTCGTGGGCGACGAGGAG
>CAZQHA010000699.1:0-2186 GCA_964592795.1 uncultured Planctomycetaceae bacterium
CTCAAGGAACACTTATGCCTCCATGAGATCCCCCGCCAGTCGGGGGGGTGGTGTGGCCATCGCTTCATCACGAAAATGCACAATATGAATGTTGCAAGCGAGATTCCGACTCCGACGCCGATTACTGACACTAGACTGGCCCAGGTTCCGCGGAAGTTTAGGTGTGCAATTACTCCAATTGCAGTCGTGACGATGGCTATAGCAATTATGAGTGCTGCGCCAAACCAGCCCTTGCGGTCGAGTAGCGCGCGTAGCTTGCTATTTGTGAGAGAGAAGACCAGTCCGAGCATTGCGATACCGCCCACGATCCACCAGGCATAGCTGAGCTGCACTTCTATTGAGTTGATTCGAAGCATTGGTGAAACCGTTGAATACGACGTCATGCGGGTAAAGTCACTCGGAGAGAATCCGACCCGGTTGCTCCAGCGAGTGGAGTACGGCCATGGGAACACTTCGAATGTGCTGGCGTTCGCGAGGGCGAGTTCAATCCGGTCGTATTCGCCACCGACGATTCGTGCGGAGTTGCCGACGGCTGCGAGGCCGCTGCGTGGCGACGGCAAGAAAAAGTCGAGATAGCGCGCGTCGGTGTCAGCAGTGTCGACCGTGTCTCGACATGAATGCTTGTCACGAGGATCGCCTACGGGTGTTGTGAGTTCGATGCTCACAGTCGTAAGTTCTTTGCGACCAGATATCATGAAGAACTCTTGACGTGTGTTGTCGGGGCCGGTGACTGCTACGATCCCGACATCCGCCGTATTCTCCTTCTTGAACCTTAGCTGCGCAGAATCGCTAAGAATCCCGTTAGGTAATGGAAACAACGTGTGCAGCGCGTCTCCATTCTGGAGTGGAGGTATTGGTCCATCCAACGAGAGCGTCCATATCGATCCCGTTGAACGAAACTCAATGTCGATTAGGAGCAGGGGGAATTTGGCAGCGGGGCGAGTCGTGGAAGGCGGGTCAGTGGGTGCTTCGACCAGTGCGCCCAACTCCGTGAGAGACCTCGAATTTCTCATCTGTCGAGCCGTCCGCCGCTTACGGATTCGCGATGGCTGCGCCAAGAAGATGTGTCGTGTTGCACACTCGCGCGTCCGGTGCTTTCGACGATCCCTCCCACGAGTATCGAAGCCGCGCACATCACGCTGCCGGCTGAACGGGCGACGGGACGGGAGCAGCAACGGTGCTTGAGCCAAGATGATTTCTCAGGCGACCGTGACACGGAATCGCCGAAGGAAGTGCAGCCGAGGAGATAGCGCATGAAAAGGGTAGACGTAGCCCATCGCGCTCTCAATCGACAGAAACGATTGAGAGCGCGATGAGCACGTCGACCTAAGTGGAACTGCGATCGACGAGCGTTCCTGGGCGCGTGCCCTCTACGGTGCTGCGCAAGTGTTGCTCGCCGATCCGCACAGCCGATCATTCGATCGCGCAGCGCGGTTCGTCTGTGCACCTCCACGGAGGTTTGAGCGCCCGTGCGAGCGGGTTCGAGCTCTGATCTCTCCACCTAACTTTGCGAGTGTAGCGGGCCGCGTTCCGTTTCGCACCCGCGCAACGAGCTACCGGACTCCAGGATTATATGTACATCCGTCTGGGACGCTATCGCGACCTATCGCTGTGTCGGGAGCACTTATCCGAGACGCGCGTTATGTGCTCCAACAGCGCCGTAACCCCTCCATCAGCGATACTCGGGGCTTGAATCCCAACGCTGCTAGTCTTGCGACGTCCGGCACGCGCCGCGCGACCGAGCCCGGCGGCGCGGGCTTCGCATCGACCTTCGGATGGTGGCCCGTCACGTCGAACACGAGCTGCGCGAGATCGCTGATCCGCGTCTCGATGCTCTGCCCGACGTTGTAGATGCCGCCGTTGCCCGCGAGGCCCGCGTCGAGCACGAGCCGCAGCGCGCGCGCCGCGTCCTCGACGTAGAGGAACGAGCGCGTCTGCTCGGGTCCGTACACCGGGAACGGATCGACGCGCTCGCGACAGCGCGCGAGGAACTCCGGAATGACGTGCGTCGGCCCCATGCGCGGGCCGTAGACGTTGTGAAAGCGGATGACGAGCGGCGCGAAGCCTCCGACCCGCGCGGCGCCGAAGACCGCGGACTCGCCCGCGATCTTGCTCGCGGCGTACGACCAGCGCGGCAGCGCGATGTCGTCGATCGACAGCGTCACCGACTCGGGTGTCGGCACCTT
>CAZQHA010000700.1:0-2167 GCA_964592795.1 uncultured Planctomycetaceae bacterium
GGCGCGAGCGGCACGGGGTGAAGGGGATCGCGCTGTGACGGCCTCGCACGCGCTCAGCTTCGACGTGGAAGAGTACTTCCAAGTCGCGAACCTGCGCGGTCACTTCACGCGAGAGAGCTGGGAGAGCGTCGAGCCGCGGATCGACGTCGGCATGGACGTGATCCTGTCGGCGCTCGACCGGCACCGCGCGCACGCGACGTTCTTCTTCCTCGGATGGATCGCGGAGCGCCACCCGAAGCTAGTGCGCCGCTGCCTCGACGCGGGTCACGAGATCGCGAGCCACGGCTACGAGCACGCGTTCCTGCAGGATCTCGGGCCCGAGGCTCTCCACGAAGATCTCGCGAAGACCGAAGCCGCGCTGACGTCCGCCGGCGCCCCGCGACCGGTGGGCTTTCGCGCATCGACGTTCACGCTGACGCGCTCGACGTGGTGGGCGTTCGACGTGCTCGCCGCGCGCGGATATCGCTACGACTCGAGCGTGCACCCCGTGCGGCACCCGGTGTACGGCATCCCGAACTTCGAGCCGGGCATCTCGACGGTGCGCGCGAGCGACGGCACCGAGATCGTCGAGTTCCCCGTGTCGACGTATCCGATCTTCGGCCGCAATTTCCCCTTCGCGGGCGGCGGCTACTTCCGATTGCTGCCGGTGGCGTTCACGCGCCGCATGTTGTCGGGTCTCGAGAGACGCGGGAGGCCCGGGGCGTTCTACATGCACCCTTGGGAGTTCGATCCCGACCAGCCGCGCATCGACGCGCCGTTCCTGGCGCGCTTCCGCCACTATTTGAACCTGGATCGCACGAGCGCGCGCCTGGAGCACATGCTCGAGCGTTTCCGTTTCACGACGATGGCGGACGTGCTGCGCGAGAGCGGCCGCGCGGTCGGCTGAGCTGCCTCAGCACCGCGCGGCGCGCCCTGGGGGCCGGACCGGCCTAATTGCCGCTCCCGCTCAAGTTGATCATCGCATCGAGGAGGGCATCGAAGTTGGTCGTCTCGTCGAGAGTCATCGACCCATCATTGAGGTTGGTCAATTCTTCCCGATCGGAAACGGCGTAGAGCTCGTCGGGAAGCTGATACGAGCGTGCGGCGCACGGCGTCGGGCAGCCCAGCGGCATGTTGTCTTTCACGACTTGCTTGCGAATGAGGCGGTACAGCCCATTCGAGGTAGCACGCTCATGCATGCATCGACAATCGATCGTGCTGTGGTTGGGCGTGAACTTCTGGGAGAACGTGTAGGTCCGGTTGCCCCCCGACGCCGGGTTCTGGAGCACTGCGTAGAAGTTGACGCTGTCGAACTCCGGATCCGCGCAACTGAAGCCTGAAGTGCCGTGCGGAACGTTGGCGCCCGCCACTTTGGCGATGGTCCGCCAGAGGTCCACGGCACCGACGAGAGCGTTGGAGGCTCGATTCTGGACGGTCGGTGGGAACGACGGGTCGGAGACGATCATCGGCACTCGAACTCCCCACTGATAGACGGATCCCTTGCCGTGCAAGTAGTTGTGCGAAGGATGCATCGTGCCGGCGAAGTTGTAGGTTCCGTTGTCGCTGACGACGAAGACGATCGTGTTCGCTCGCGTCGGCGCGCTCAAGCTATCGAGGATCTGCCCGATGTTGGTGTCGGTCGCTTCGAGCATCGCTCGGTACAGCAGTCGACTCTCTTCGACGGTATCGAACGAACCAGGTGGGACGCAGGCGGCGTCGAGCTCCTGCACCGTGAGCGGATTGAGCAGCCCATCGGGCGGCCGCTCGAGCGGTTGGTGCGGAGGGTTGAACGCGATGTACGCGAAGAAGGGCTCCGGCTGCGCGTTGATCCAAGCGATCGCGTCCGCCGCGGTCACGGATCCACTCCATTGCCCCGTGACCGGAGTGGTGGTCGCGATGGTCGAGGGCAAGCCGGCGATTCAGTTCGAGCGGCTCGTCGGAGAGCTCACAGCCTACCTGCCGTCGAAGTTCGTCGAGGTCGAGCGTGAAGGGGCCGATGGCCGGTTCCTGCCCGCGAAGGATCCCGAAGAGCTCGCGCGCCGCCTCGACATGATCAAGCAGATCACCGAGACGCGCCGCTGATCACGCCTTCGCGATCGTCATCACGTTCGCGAACAGGCGCATGAACTTCTCGAGGTCGACCTTGAACACGCCGTCATCGGGCCCGTTGTTCCTGGGCTCGGTGTCT
>CAZQHA010000701.1:0-2159 GCA_964592795.1 uncultured Planctomycetaceae bacterium
GGTCGCGAGCAACGGCGCGACGAGGAGCGCCGTGTACGCCCACGCCATCAGCGGCACCGTGCGCACGGTCGGCGACTGCTCGCGCTCCGGCAGCGGCAAGGACGCCAGCGCCGCGATCCACGGCAGCACGACGAAGACGTACTGCGCCGACACGCGCGCGACGATCGACATCACGAGCGCCGCGGCGAGGACGCACAGCGTCAGCACGAGAACGAAGAGCGCGAAGCCGCCGCGACGGCGCAGCGCGAGCCACGTGCCCGCGAGCGCTCCGGTCGCGAGCAGCGGCGTCACGTAGAAGCCCGACGTCAGCAGGTAGTGCGCCGAGCTGCCGAACAGGCTCCCCGCCATCGATTTCTGCCGCTGGTACGTCTCCCACGTGCGCAGCACCCACCCGAACTGCGAGAGCGCTCCGATGCCGGCGAGCACGGCGAGGACGACCGCGGGACGGAGCACGGGCTTGTCCGCGCCCTGCGCGAGCCAGCGCGCGATCCACGGCGCCACGATCAGCCCGGGAACGACCAGCGCCGCCGACGGATGGAACAGCGCCGCCAGGGCGGCGACCGCGGTGCCGGCGAGGGTCGCGACGACGCCGCCGCTCCAGAGTCCGCGCATCGCGACGCCCGCGCCGACGAGCGAGAGGAGCTGCGCCATCGTGTAGAAGCGCGCGTTCTGCGACCAGTACACGTGCCAGGTGCTCGCGGCCAGCACGAGCGCCGCGACCGCCGCGCGCCGCGAGCCGATGAACGGACGGAAGACGATCCACGTCATCGGGATGACGCACCACCCCGCGACCGCCGGCAGGAAGCGCAGCGCGAACTCGTCCGGCGTCCCGCCGAGCAGCCTCACCGTGGCTTCGATCGCCCAGTAGCCGAGGGGGTTGTGGATCTCGCCGCTGTCGAGGCCGGTGTGGATGTCGGTCCACGTCGCGCCCTCGTCGAACCACAGGCTCCACGTTCCCAGGCGCACGAAGCGCACGAGGGCGATCCCGAGCGCGGCCGCGAGGATCCACGTCGCGATCGGATCCCGGCCGCTCTCCGGCGCGCCGGCGATTTCCGCGGGACGACGCGCCTTTTCGACGGCGGGCGGCACCGATTCGAGCACGCTCACTTCAGCAAGTTTCCATAGCCTGCCGACGAAGGCAACAGACGAGGGGCCAGGGCGCGCTTGTCACGCCCGCGGCCACCTTCGACAATCCCCGCCATGTTCGTCTGGCTTCGAGCTCTCGGCATCGCGTGCCTCTTCACGTCGTGCGCGCTGTTCCGGGGACCGTACGGAGTGACGCTTGCGTCCGATCCGCCGGGCGCACGGGTGTTCGTCGACAACAAGGACTCGGGCTTCGTCACGCCGTGCCGCCTGGCGCTCGAGCCCGACGAGAAGTACCGCATCGACTTCCAGTACCCCGGCTACGAGACGGCGACGCGGTTCCTCGCGCACGACCGCGACTGGGAAGCGCGCCTGTGGGACGAGATGTACATGAACTCGAGCGTCTGGAACTTCCCGCTGTGGTTGAACATGGGGGACGCGTTCACGCCCGTGCAGACGCGCAAGGTGCTCCTGCCTTCGCGCGTGTACGTGCGACTCGAGCGCACGGCCGACCAGTGAGCGGCGCGCCCGCCCGCGGTCGTCCGGCAATCTTCTTCGATCGCGACGGCACGCTGACGCGCGAGAGCGACTGGGTGAAGTCGCCGGCCGATCTCGTGCTCCTGCCCAACGCCGCCGCCGCCGTGCGCATGGTGAACGAAGCCGGGATCGCAGCCGTGCTCGTCACCAATCAGAGCGCGATCGCGCGCGGGCTCATCACCGAAGGAGATCTCGAGGAAATCCACGCGCACCTGGCTCGCGAGCTCGAAAAGGCAAAGGCGCGCCTCGACGGGATCTACCACTGCCCCCATCACCCGACCGAGGGCTCGGGCGCGCTCACGCGCGTGTGCGAGTGCCGCAAGCCGCGACCGGCGCTGCTCGCGCGCGCAGCGCGCGAGCTGACCCTCGACCTCGCGCGCAGTTGGATCATCGGCGACGCCGAGCGCGACTTGCTCGCGGGAACGGCTCTCGGCGTGCGCGGCGTCCTGGTGGAGACGGGCAAGGGGCCGTCCGAGATCACGCGGCTCTCGAACCTGGGCCGCCCGCCCGAGCATGTCGCACGCGACGTCCTCGCCGCC
>CAZQHA010000702.1:0-2151 GCA_964592795.1 uncultured Planctomycetaceae bacterium
CTCGACGCCGGCCTCGAGGAGATGCTCGGACGAGCGCGCAGCAAGAACGGCCGCATCGACTTCAAGTCCGACGACTGGGACCGCGAGGACGTGCGCGAGGCCGCGCGCGAGGGTCGCGCGCTCGCGCCGCGCGCCTTGATGAACATGTCGGGCGAGGACTTCTTCCAGGATTACCTGAACCGCCAGCAAGCCGCCGCGCTCGTCGGCTTCTTCCTGACGGGCTCCGCCGCGAAGAACAAGCAGACGAAGGACCTGCTCACGACCTACCTGAAGAACCTGAAGTCCGTCGTCGACGCCGTGGAGAAGGAGGAAGAGTCCGCGAGCGGCAAGAAGAAGGACGGCGATCCCAAGACCGAGGACGAGGAGGACGAAGCCTTCAAGAACGAGCGCCAGGCGTGGCAGAAGCGCGAGAAGCGCGTCATGGAGGAGACCTGGCACAAGACCTTCGGCGCATGGAGCGACAGCGAGTGGAAGCGCTTCGAGGACGTCTACTTCAAGGCCATCCAGTGAAACGGTCGCTGGCTGCGCTCGCGCGCACCGTATTCATGATCGGCGCGAGCGCGCCTGTCGGCATCACGGTCGCCGCATTCGCGCCGATCGGCGGGGCCGAGGACATCCTGTGCCTGAAGGACGGGCGCGTCGTCGAGGGTCCCACGCCGGCGATGAAGCGCGTCGAGGGCGGCGTCGAGCTCACCTACCGCAACGGCACCGTGCTCGTGCCGGACGCGCTGATCCAAGGCGCGGTGCTCGCGTCCGACCCCGTCGCGGCGCCACAGACCGACGAGGAACGCGAGAAGGCCGTCAAGGGATACGTCCGCTTCGAGGGCCGCTGGGTCACCGCCACGCAGCGCGACGAGATCCTGGGGAAGCGCCGCGCGGAGCAAGCCAAGCGGCTCCAGGAGATGCGCGACCACGGCGAGTGGCGCACGCGCTCGATCGAGGAGACGCGCTACTTCCGCTTCGAGTACACCGTGCCGACGCACGTGTTCGGGGCGTACCGCGACGCGATGGAGGCGTACTTCTCGGAGTTCGCTCGCGCGTGGAAGATCAAGCCGCCGGGGAAGGCCGATCGATTGCCGGTGTGCTTCCACGCGGACGAAGCGAGCTACCAGCAGGTGTCCGGCGCGCCGCAGGGCGTCAAGGGCTGGTTCCGCTTCGTGCGGCCGTGGGAGCTCAACATCTACTACGACCGCCTCGACCCGCGCTACAGCACTGAGGTCCTCTTCCACGAGGCGAACCACTACCTTCAAAAGCTCATCGACCTCGAGTTCGCGTACCCGCACTTCCCCGGCGAGGCGATCGCCGAGTACTACGGCGCGAGCGAGTGGGATCCGGCCGCGAAGAAGCTGACCGTCGGGCTGATCCAGGAAGGGCGGCTGGTCGAGATCCAGACCGACATCGCCGCCGGCGAGCGCATGGCGCTCGACAAGCTCCTCAGCGACGGGCGGATGTACGAGCACTACACGTGGGGCTGGTCGCTCGTCCATTTCCTGATGAACGACGCGCGCTACACCGCGAAGTTCCAGAAGTTCGTGTTCGCGCTCGCGAAGGACAAGGAGGTGAAGCGCGAGCACATGAACGTGGACAACCTGAAGACCGCCAGCGGCGAGGAGGTCTTCAAGGCCTTCATGCGCGAGCTCGGCCTCAAGGACGGCGCGGCGCTGCGCAAGCTCGAGAAGGAGTGGCACGACTACATCGACACGAAGCTCGCGGTGAAGTCGACGCGCGGCATGGAGCGCGCGGGGATCCAGGCCTACGCGTCGAACCGGCCGCTGCGCGCGATGCGCATGCTCAAGGAAGCGATCGACGCCGGCAGCCGAAACCCGCTCGCGCTGCACACGTACGCGAAGATCCTCTACTTCAAGAAGAAGCAGTACGACGAGGCGCGCAAGGTGTGGCGCCAGTGCCTCGAGCTCGATCCGCTCGACGGCCGCTTCTACGCCTGGATCGGGCACACGCTCGCGCGCGAGCAGCCGAAGAAGGACGGCGAGCGCGAAGGCAAGCGGCTGCTCGAGCTCGCGAAGGAGCTCGGCTACGACAATCCGCTGCTCGAGGTCCAGTTCGCGGAGCTCGAGGCCGAGAAGGGCGAAGACTGACGCCGGCGTGCGCACCACGCGGCGATCGCCAGCACGAGCGTCGCGAGCGCGAGCC
>CAZQHA010000703.1:0-2151 GCA_964592795.1 uncultured Planctomycetaceae bacterium
GCCCGAGTACCGGCTCGCCGACGCGAAGAAGACCGCGCAGGACGGCGGCGAGTGGGAAGTGCGCGTGCGCGTCCAGAACATCGGCACCGGCCGCATGCCGGTCGACGTCGCGGCGGTGCGCGGCGAGCGGTTCCCCGAGGCCGAGGACGACGCGGCGCCGAGCGCTTCCGATCGCGGCCAGAGCGTCGTCGAGGCGGCCGAGTCGCGCTCGGACGAGCCGGACCCGGAAACCGCGTGGCAAGAATCGCGCGCCACGATCGTCCTCGGCGCGGGCGAATCACAAGACGTCGTGATCCGCTGCCCGTTCGAGCCGGAGCGCATCGTGATCGATCCGGACGCACTCGTGCTCCAGCTGCGCCGCAAGCAGGCTACGGCGAAACTCTGACGCGAGGCGCGCTATACTGCGCGCTTCCATGCAGACCCTCTCGAAGCCGACATTCCAAGAGCTCTCGCGCAACTTCCACCACTGGCAGAAGATCGGCGACCTGATCGATCAGTGCATCGATCTGATGCTCAACCTGCGCCAGTCCGGACACCCGGGCGGCTCGCGCTCCAAGGTGCCGCTGATGGTCGCGTCGACGCTCGGCGCGGGGATGCGCTGGGACCTACGGCACCCCGAAGCGCCGTTCGGCGATCGATTCGTGCTCGTCGCCGGTCACTGCAATCCGCTCGTGTACGCGATGCTCGCCGTCTACAACGAGGCGCTGCGCGCGCGCTACGAAGCCACCGGCGACAAGCGCTTCCTCGTGCCGAACGCGGCCGAGCGCGCGCTGTACTGGCAGGACCTGCTCGCGCTGCGGCACAACAAGGGTCTGCCCGGCCACGCGGAGATGGAGGGCAAGACGCTCTTCTTCAAGTTCAACACGGGTCCGTCCGGGCATGGCGCGCCCGCGGCGCTCGGCGAGGCGATGGCGCTGAAGCATGCGGGCGCAGGCGAGGTGAAGGTGTTCGCGATGGAAGGCGAAGGCGGACACTCCGCCGGCGCCCACCACGATGTGAAGAACTCCGCGTGGGGCTTGGGCCTCGAGAACCTCATCTATCTGTTCGACTGGAACGACCACGGCATCGATCACCGCGCGCACTCCGAGGTCGTGCACGGCACGCCGCCGCAGTGGTTCAAGCCGTACGGCTGGCGCGTCGCCGGCACCGAGCACGGCGAGGACTACGCCGCGATCACGAAGGCGCTGCTCGAGATCGTCCACGACGAGAACCCGCGCGGCACGCCGGGCATGGTGTGGGTCAAGACCCGCAAGGGTCGCGGCTACTACAAGTACGACGCGCCCAGCCACGGCAAGGCGCACGCGCGCAACTCGGAGCTCTTCTGGAAGGGCCGCGACGACTTCCAGAAGAAGTACGGCGTCTCGTTCGAAGGGTTCGGCGACCCGAAGGATCCGGGCGAGACGGCGTCGCGCGAGCAGACCGCGCGCTGGTTCGAGACCGTGATGAGCGTCCTGCGCAAGGACAAGGAGCTCCTCGAGTACCTCTCGAACACGCTCGTCGAGATCGGCGACTCGGTGCCGAAGCGGCCCGAGGGCTTCCGGTTGACGTCGAAGATCAACTTGCACGAGGACCGCTCGTGGCTCTCGATCGACCAGCTTCCGAAGGGACTCTTCGTCGAGCCCGGCACCAAGATCGCGAACAAGGAAGGTTTCGCGAAGTTCGGCGCGTGGGTGAACGAGCTCTCGCGCCAGAAGATGAGCCGGCCCCTCGTGCTCGCGTGCTCGGCCGACCTCGCCGAATCGACGTCGATCCACGGCTTCGCGAAGGGCTTCCAGGAAAAGGAAGGCTTCGGGTGGTACGAGCGCACGAAGAACCCCGGCGGCGCGCTCCTGCCGCAGCAGATCACCGAGTTCACGAACTCGGGCCTGATGGCCGGGGTCGCGACCGTCAACATGTCGAGCGACCCCGAGAAGACGTTCCTCGGCTACTGGGGCGCGCACTCGACGTACGGATCGTTCTCGTACTTGAAGTACGGCTTGATGCGCCTGTTCTCGCAGCTTGCGCAGGACTGCCCGCTGAAGGTCGGCAAGGTCATCTGGGTCGCGGGTCACTCCGGGCCCGAGACGGCCGAGGACAGCCGCACGCACTTCGGCATCTTCGCGCCGGGGACGACGCAACTGTTCCCCGACGGCCACGTGATCAATCTGCACC
>CAZQHA010000704.1:0-2143 GCA_964592795.1 uncultured Planctomycetaceae bacterium
GGGGTGAGCCGCTCGATGCGGCCCAAAGAAGCGCTGAGCAAGCTGGTGGCGTACTCGTGGGCCTGGGCGACGACCGGCCGCGCTCCATCGCGATCTATCGGCCGAAGTCCGAGCCCGCCGTCGTCGAGGTCTCGCAGAGCGACACGGCTCACCGCTGGCAGTTCCGTTGGACGACAGGAGCGCTTTCGCGCGAGCGTTGATGTCGATCCTTCTCCCCGCGCCGTCGCGTTCGATCGCCGGATCGCTCGTCGTGCTCGCCGCGTTCGCCGCCTGCGGTGACGATCCACCCGCTGGAGCTCTTGTTTCCGAGCCCGAGCCCGAGCCCGCGGTCGCGGCGAGCACCGGATGGTTCCGCGACGTCACGCGCGCATCGAACGTCGACTTCGTGCACGACGCCGGCTTCACGCCCGAGAAGCATCTCCCCGAGACGATGGGCGGCGGTGTCGCGCTCGCGGACGTCGACGAGGACGGCGACCTCGACCTGTACTTCGTGCAGAGCGGCCCGATGCCGTTCCCCGGCCCCAAGCCCGACACGTTCGTCGAGCGCGGCGGCGACCTGCCGACGAACCGCTTGTTCCTGAACGACGGCCGGGCGCGCTTTCGCGACGCGACCGGCGAGAGCGGCGACGCGGCCGACACGCGCTACGGAATGGGCGTCGCGGCGGGCGACGCGAACGGCGACGGACACGTCGACTTCTTCCTGACGAACCTCGGCAGCGACCGCTTGCTCTTCGGCGACGGGCGCGCGCGCTTCCGCGACGTGACGCGCGCGTCGGGCATCGTCGAGGAAGGCTGGACGACGGGCGCCGTGTTCTTCGATCCCGACGACGACGGCGATCTCGACCTCTTCGTCACCGGGTACGTCGAGGTCGACCTCGCGCACCCGACGTGGTGCGGCGACCGCAAGCCGGGTTGGCGCTCGTACTGCCATCCCGATCAGTACCCCGCGCTGCCGGACTTCTATTGGAAGAATCGCGGCGACGGCACGTTCGAGGACGCGACGAAAACGGCCGGACTCGAGGATGCGACCGGCAAGGGGCTGTGCGCGGTTGCGACGGACATCGATGGCGATCTCGACCTCGATCTCTACGTGGCGAACGACAGCACCGAGAACCGCCTGTGGCGCAACAAGGGCGACGGCACGTTCGAGGACGTGACGCTCGAATCCGGCACCGGAGTCGATCGGTACGGCCGCACCGAAGCGAGCATGGGCCTCGCGTCGGGGGACGTCGACGGCGATCTCGACCTCGATCTCTTCGTCACGGGGTTCGACGACGAGTCCGACACGCTCTACGAGAACAAGGGCGGCGCGATCTTCGAGGACACGACGCTGCCGCGCGGCCTCGAGCTCGCGACGCGCCTGCCGGTCGGCTTCGGCACGGTGCTCTCGGACTTCGACGAGGACGGCGACCTCGACCTCGCGATCGCGAACGGGCACATCATCGACAACATCCACCTCTACCACGACGCGAAGACGTTCGCGCAGACGGCGCTGCTCTACGCGAACGACGGGCGCGGCATGTTCACGGACGTGTCGACGCGCGACGGCGGCGCGCTGACCGCGACGCCGTTCGTCGGTCGCGGCCTCGTGTCGGGCGATCTCGACGGCGACGGCGATCCCGATCTCGTGCTGACGCAGTGCGGCGCACGCGCGGTGATCCTGGAGAACACGCGCGGCGCGGGAAGGTCGATCACGATCGAGGGCTTGCCGATCGGATCGCGTGTGATCGTGAAGACGTCCGGCGGCCGAGCGATCGTGCGCGAAGCCGGACCGGCGCCTTCGTACCTAGGTCAGTGCGATCCTGCGGTGCACGTCGGACTGGGTGGCGAGCGAGCGCTATCGATCACGGTGCAGCGACGCGGCCGTCCGGACGAAGTCCTGACCCACCAGGAAGCGCTCTCACGCGAGAGGTTGCGACTTCGAGGCACGCCTACGAAACTGGAACCAGTTCTCCGCTGACGGTCGTATTCATGACGAGACGCGGGACGGACGCGGCCGTCAGCGCGCTTCGCAAAGGAGGCCTCCGGTGAGTTCGATTCGATCTCTGCTGCTCGTCCCGATCCTGCCCGGAATCGCGAACGCCCAAACGACGGAACACGTAGGGGTCAGTTCTTCTGGCGAAGCGGGAGACTCCGCGACCAT
>CAZQHA010000705.1:0-2141 GCA_964592795.1 uncultured Planctomycetaceae bacterium
GGCGGTGGGCGAAGGCGCGACGTTGCAATGGAGCTCGCCTGCGGCACCGCTCTCCGCTCGTGGTCTCGAGAACCTATGCGCGGCGGCGCGCCTGCTCGCGTACGTGCGGTTCTTCGACGCGAGCGACAGCGCGAACGGCGTGAAGGCCTGGGACCACTTCGCGATCGACGTGATCGAGCGCGTCGAGAGCGCGAGCGACGCCGAAGAGCTCGCGCATCGCTTGAACGAAGCGTTCGCTCCCATCTCGCCGACATTGCAGCTGTGGGTGGGAACGCCGGCACAGGCTCCACCGGCTGCGCCGATCGCCGGCGAAGCCGTCGGCCTCGCGCACTGGCACCACGTCGGCGCAGGCTCGATCGACCCGGATTCGGGGCACGTCTACTGGAGCGCCGTGAAGAAGAAGAAACAGAAGATGCTGGAGCCGACGTTCGACGACGCCGCTCGCGACGTCGTGAAGTCGCTCGCAGGGGGCGTCTCCTGTCGCCTCACGCTTCGCGTCGGCTACGACGCCGGCGGGACGTTGCCGCACAAGAGCACGCCCCGCGCGTGGACGGACACGAAGAGCTTGCCGTGGCTCACCGCCGAGAATCGCGCGACGCGGCTGGCGGGGGTGGCGAGCGCCTGGGGCATCTTCCAGCACTTCTATCCGTATTTCGACGTGGTCGGTACGGATTGGGACGCCGCGCTGCCCGTCGCGCTCGCGAAGGCCGCGCAGGACACGACGGAGACCGCGTACCTCGAGACGTTGCGCGAGCTCGTCGCGAAGCTCCACGACGGCCACGGGGGCGTGTACAAGCGCGAGCTCATGCCGGAGAGCGTGCTGCCGATCCGGGTGGAATGGATAGGCCGCGATCTCGTCGTCGTGGGCACGAACGAGAGCGTTCCCGACAAGGTCGAGCTCGGCGACGTCGTCTTATCCATCGACGGTCGATCCGCGGAGGACTGTCACGACGAAGTGTCGCGGTTCATCTCGGCCGCGACCGAGGGTTGGCGGCGGTACAGATCGCAGTCGGCGCTCGTGAGCGATCTTCCGACGAAGGATCCGGCGTCGTTCGTGTTCCGCCGCCCCGATGGATCGGAGTACAGCGCGCATCTCGCGCGCGGTCCGCGTCCGGCACGATACGACGGCCCACCCAAGAAGCCGGACGATGGCGCGGAGCTCGCGCCCGGGATCGTCTATTTCGACCTCGATGGCGCCGACGACGACGAGCTGAGGGAAGTCGTCGCGCAGCTCGACGCCGCCGCGGGAATCGTGTTCGACTTGCGCGGCTATCCCAATGCCGCGGCGATGACGGTGCTGCGGCGTCTCGCGGAGCGCGACTTGGAGAGCGCGCGTTGGAACGTGCCGATCGTGACCCGCCCCGATCGCGAGGAGTGGACGTGGAACACGGGCGGCCGATGGAACCTGAAGCCGATCGAGCCGCGGTGGACCGCGGCCGTCGCCTTCCTGACGGACGGTCGCGCGATCTCGTACGCCGAATCCATCCTGGGCATCGTCGAGCACTACGACCTCGGCGAGATCGTCGGCTCGACCACGGCGGGGACGAACGGCAACGTCAATCCGTTCGAGCTCCCCGGCGGATACCACGTCGCGTGGACGGGCATGAAGGTGCTGAAGCACGACGGATCGCAGCACCATGGAGTCGGGATCCTCCCGACGGTGCGCGTGATCCCGACGCCGCTCGGCATCGCGCAGGGTCGTGACGAGGTGCTCGAGCGCGCGGTCGAGGTCGTGAAGGCGAAGATCGCGAGCCAGCGCAAGTGAGCGACGTCGCGAACGACCTCGCTCGCGCTCGCAGCGCGTGCGCTGCGCGAAATTGGCGCGAAGCGTACGAGCTGCTCCAGAGCGCGGACCAGCGCGCCTCGCTGCCTCCCGACGCACTCGAGCTCTTCGCGGAGTGCGCGCGCTGGACCGGACGAACCACGGAGCTGCTCGATCCGCTCGAGCGCGCGCACGCCGCGTACATCCAGCGCTCCGACCGGCGCTCCGCGGCGCGCACGGCGCTCGCGCTGTGCCAAGCCAACGGCGACCTCTCCCATCCGACGGTCGCGGCCGTGTGGCAGAAGCGCGCCGGCGAGCTCCTCTCCGATCTGCCGGAAGGACCGGAGCACGCGCGCTACGCGTGGTTCGAGAGCCAGTC
>CAZQHA010000706.1:0-2137 GCA_964592795.1 uncultured Planctomycetaceae bacterium
ACCGCCCAGTTGTAGCCCGCGCCCATTCGCGACGGGCGGCTGTCCTTGCGCGGATGCTCCTCGAGCTCGCGGTTGATCCAGTCCATCGCCTGCCAATACACGCCGTGGTAGCGCGGAGACTCTCGTGCGATCTGGCGCACGCCGAGCGGGATGACCGCGGCGAGCAATCCGATCGCCGCCAAGCGCGCGAGCACGCGGCCCTGCCCCGCGTAGACCCAAAACGCGGCGAAGCCGAAGCCGACGAGCGGCGCGATCATCGGGATCAGCGGGATCCAGAGCCTGAACGACTTCGAGCCCTTCGCGCTGAGCACCCAAGCGTTGGCGAGGATCAGCACGAGCAAGGCGAGCGCGGTCGCGCGTCGCTTGCGCACCGCCCACACGACGCCGACGCCGATCAGGATCAGCGCCGGGATCGCGATCATCTCGGGCAGATTGTCCAGGTACCAATCGGGCGGCTGCAGCGCGCGCGGATCCTTCGTGCCGGTCGGATCCTCGACGTTGTAGCCCTGGATGTCGGCTTGCAGGCGATAGATCGACGAGGCGAGGTCGCGCAGGCCGAGCTTGGCGAGCCAGCGGACGAGGATCGAGCCGAAGTTGTCGACGAAGTGGCCGAAGACCGTCACGCCCCAGCGCCAATAGACGATCCGATCCCAGAACACTTGGACGCCGACCGCGATCGCGAAGCCGAGCGTGATGCCGGCGATCGCCGACTTGTGCTTCCAACGGTCGCGCACGAGGATCGCGAACGCGACGGTCGCGACCATCAAGAAGACCTGGTACGCGAACAGGAAGCCGATGCCGAACATCAGCCCGCCCATCAGCTCGCGCCGGAACGTCGAGCGCTCGATCAAGCGTTCGAGGCCGAGCGCGACGCACAGCGCCGCCATCGGCCCGGAGATCGGCCAGACGGTGTAGATCAGCAGGAACGGGTTCGCCGCAGCGAACACGCCCGAAGCGATTCCCGCCGAGCGGCCGCCGATCCGATCGCCGAGCTTGGCGCACACCCAAACCAGCGCGAGACCGCTGAAGCATCCGAGTCCGCGAGCGATCCAAAGCAATGCGCGCTCGTCCTCGACGCCGAGGAGCTGCGACGCCGTGAACAGCGGCAGGAAGAGCGACGAGTACGCGAACGAGCGCACCGCCGCGGCCGCGGGCAACGTCCGACCGTGCGACCAGTCGTACGCGCGGTCCATGTACTCGACCGCGTCGGCGATCGGATAGCCGTACTGCATCCGCCACGAGACGACCTGGAGAGCAACCGCGAAGAGCAGCAGCGCGATCGCGCTCGGGTCTCGCAGCGAGAGCCACCGCTCGCCGTCCCGCGCGACGAGGCGTTGGCCGCCGACGGAGCTGGGCTCGAAGGCGGGGGTAGCGGGCGACGACGACATCTGCGGGCGGAGCTCGGGCCCGACGAAGATCGGCAAAGGCGGCTCCGGCGTCCACGGGTGCGAGCGTGAAACACTCGGAGCTCGCGGCGCTCGCGCGTCGCGCACGCGACGCATTCGACCGGTCAACGCGTGCGGCCGCCTCGCGCCGGCGCTGGCGATCGACCGACGCGGGGCAGGCGATTGCGCGCCTATTGCCGACGCCGGAGAACCTGCGAAAGCGCGAGTATTATACGCGGCCGTATATTCATGGCCGCTACCATGCGGCCATGTTCATAGGTAGACAGCGGGAACTAGCGCTTCTCGACGAGCTGGCTCGCTCCGGCAGGCCCGAGCTTTTCGTGCTGTACGGCCGGCGACGCGTCGGCAAGACCGAGCTGCTCCAACGCTTCTGCCAGGACCGGCGGGCGATCTTCTTCCTCGCCGCGCAGGTGCGCGACCGCGACAACCTGCGCGCGTTCAAGCAAACGATCGCCGACGGGCTCGGCGACGACCTCGCGCGCAGCGTCGACTTCCCCGACTGGACCGCGGCGCTGACGTTCCTCGCCGAGCGGGCGGGCACGCAGCGACTCGTCGTGATCCTCGACGAGTTCCCCTACCTCTGCGAATCGAACAAGAGCGTGCCGTCGCAGCTCCAGCGCTTCTGGGACATCCATGGCAAGAAGAGCGCGCTGATGTTGGTGCTGTGCGGCAGCCAGGTGTCGTTCATGGAGAAGGAAGTGCTCTCGGAGCGCTCGCCGCTCTTCGGGCGC
>CAZQHA010000707.1:0-2134 GCA_964592795.1 uncultured Planctomycetaceae bacterium
GGTTTCGCGACTACCTCTACATCCCGCTGGGCGGCAACCGGCGCGGCGCGGCGCGCACGTATTGGAACCTCGCGGTCGTGTTCTTCCTGTGCGGCCTGTGGCACGGCGCGGCGTGGACGTTCGTCGTGTGGGGACTGATGCACGGCGCGTTCCTGATCCTCCACCGCGTGTGGAAGGGCGCGGTCGGCGCGGACACGCCCGCCGGACGCGCGGCGGCGGTGCTCGGCTTGCCGTTGACGATGCTCTGCGTCCTCGCCGCCTGGGTCGTGTTCCGCGCCGAGAACTTGGCGCGCGCGGTAGCGATGTTCGAAGCGCTCGCGGGCGGCTCGTCGATCACGGCGCGTGAGCTCGACGCGTGGTGGTTCGCGATGCCCGCGATCCTGCTCGTGATCCACGTCGCCGCGTATCGCGGCGTTCCGTCGTGGATCGGCGCGCGCATGTCGGACACGAGCTGGGGCGTCTGCTACGGGCTCGCGTGGGCGCTGACGCTTCCCTGGGTGCAGACGGGCTACATCCCGTTCATCTACTTTCAATTCTGATGACCGCGAGCAAGCGACCGACGGGAGGCTGGATGTGGCGTGCGCTGCCGCTCGCCCTGTTCGCGTTCCTGCTCGTGCGCACAGCCTGGTGCTCCGACGACGCGTACATCACCTACCGCACGATCGACAACTTCCTCCACGGCCACGGATTGCGGTGGAACGTGTTCGAGCGCGTGCAGGCGTACACGCATCCCCTGTGGATGATGTGCATGACCGCCCTCGTGTTCGTGACGCGCGAGTTCTACGTCACGGGCCTCGTGTTCTCGATGCTGGTCGCGCTGGCCGCGATGGGGCACCTCGTGTTCCGGATGGCGAGCTCGACGGCGGCGGCGCTCGCCGTCAGCGCGCTCTTGCTCTCCTCGAAGGCGTTCGTCGAGTACGGCACGAGCGGTCTCGAGAATCCGCTCACGAACCTGCTGCTCGTCCTCTTCTTCGCGACGTATCTCACGCGGCGCCACGTGTTCTGGCTCGCGCTCCTGGCGTGCCTGGGAACGCTCAACCGCATGGACACGGTGCTGTTCTACGCGCCGGTGCTTCTCGCCGAGCTGTGGCGACTGAAGAGCCCGCGCGCGGTCGCGAGCGTGATCGTCGGCTTCGCTCCGATGGCGCTCTGGGAAGCCTTCTCCTTCGTGTACTACGGCTTCTTCTTCCCGAACACCGCGTACGCGAAGCTCAACACCGGGATCGCGAGCGAGGATCTCGCGCGCCAAGGCGCGCAGTACTTCCTGAACGCGCTCGAGATGGATCCGGTGACGATCGCCGGCATCACCGCCGGCATGGTCGCGCCGATCGTGCTGCGCGAGCGGCGCATGCTGCCGATCGTCGCGGGCATCGCGCTCTACCTCGTCTACATCGTCAAGGTCGGCGGCGACTTCATGATGGGCCGCTTCTTCGCGGCGCCTTTGTGCGCGGCGGCGTGCATCCTGGTCGCGCTCGATTGGCGAGCGCACGTCGCGTGGATCGCCGCGGTCGCCTCGATCGGGCTCTCGTTCGTGCCGATCCGGCCGCTGCTCACGACGGGCGCCGATTATGGCCAGGCGCAAGACAGCTCGAACATCTGGCGCGGGATCATCGGCGACCAGCGCTTCATGTACTACTCGGGAACGGGACTCTTCAGCAGCCAGCGCCAGGGCCTCGAGCCCGAGTACCAGTGGGTCGACGAAGGTCGCGCGCTCGCGAAGCAAGGGCGCGTCGTCAAGCAGTTCGGCGCCGTCGGCTTCAAGGGTTTCTACGCCGGCCCCGAGGTCGTGATCCTCGATTTCCACGCCTTGACCGACGCCCTGCTCGCGCGCTTGCCCGCCGACGAGCGCAAGCGGTTCGTCGTCGCGCACTTCAAGCGCACGCTGCCCGCGGGCTACGAGGCGTCCGTCCGCGAGCGCAGGAACCTGATCGAGGACCCCGACCTCGCCGCGTACTACGACGCGCTGCGCAAGATCACCGAAGATCCCGTCTGGAGCGCCGAGCGCTGGGTCGCGATCTGGGACATGCAGCTCGGCCGGCTCGATCCGCGCATCGACGCCTATCTCACACGGAAAAAGTGACCGCCGGATGCGGTGACTTCGCCTTCGTAGTTCTCCTCGAAGTACGGGATCAGC
>CAZQHA010000708.1:0-2130 GCA_964592795.1 uncultured Planctomycetaceae bacterium
GTTCGATCCGAGCCGCTACGCGAGCGAGCCCGACCTCGACACGTTCCTCACCGAGCGCATCGGTCCCGAGCCGACGCGGCTCTTCGCGGGCGCATTCGTGCGCGGCATCTTCGCCGCGGAGCTCCGCGAGCTCGGCGCGCGCAGCGCGTTCCCCCAACTGTGGACGGGCGCCGTGGAGCACGGCGGCTTGATCCGAGCGCTGCGCGCGGCGAAGGACGCCGAACGCGCCCCGCTCCCCGGACCCGACGCGCCGCGGATGTCGCTCCTCTCGTTCCCGAACGGTCTGCGGGAGATCGTCGACGCGCTCGTGCGCGCGCTCGAGGGTCGGCTCGCGCTGGGCTCGCGAGCGACGCACATCGAGCGCACCGACGATGCGGGGCGCGCGTGGCGCGTCGCCACGGACCGCGGAGCCGCGCACGAGGCCGAAGTCGTCGTCCTCGCGACGCCCGCGCCCGTCGCGGCCGAGCTGCTGGGCACGCTCCCGATCGCGCCGCAGTCGCTCGACACGCTGCGCCGCATCTCGCACGCGCGCTTGACGCTCGTGCACCTGGGCTTCGATGCGAACGAGGTCCCCGGCTTTCCAACAGGCTTCGGCTTCCTCGTTCCGCCGCCGGCCGGCAACCCCGACCCCGCCGCACCGCGCGTGCTTGGTACGCTCTTCACGTCGAACGTCTTCGCCGGGCGCGCACCCGAGCGGGCCATCGCGGTGTCGAGCTTTTACAAGACCACGGACGTCGAAGGACTCGCCGACCCGGTCCTCGCCGAGGAGGCCTGCGCGGATCTCTCGCGCGCGCTGCGCCTGCGCACGACGCCGCGCGCGCGTGTCGCGCTCGCGCAACGGTGGAACGACGTCATTCCGCGCTACGCGCCCGGCCATGCCGACCGCGTGCGCGATCTGCTCGCGGACGTCGGCGCGCGCGCGCCCGGAATCCACCTCGCCGGCTGCTACACGGCCGGCATTTCGGTCGATCAAGTGATCCAACGCGGCCGCGCCGTCGCGCGCGCCGCGCTGGAGAAGGAGCTTTCGTGAGAGGCGCTCTGCAGAGCCTGACCGTCCTGTTGCCGACGCTCTACATGCTGTCGGCGATCCTGCACGGCATGGCGTTCGGCGGGACGCGCGCGCCGCAAGTCAGCGGGCTGCGCAAGCTCGTGCTGCGGGCGACGATCGCGGTTCACGCCCTGTACTTCGTGCTGCGCGGCCGAGCGATCGACCAGTTTCCGATCTCGGACGTGTGGACGACCGCGTCCGCGGTCGTGCTCGCCACCGCGTTCCTGTATGCCGGCCTCGCGCGGCACCTGAAGCACCCCGGGACCGGAGGAGTCGTGCTCGGCCTCGTCTTCGTGCTGCAGCTCTTCGCGTCCTCGTTCGGACGGGTCGAGCCGGTGGCGCGCGCCGCCGAGCTCAGCGCGTTCTCGGTGTTGCACGTCGTGACGAGCGTCGTCGCCGCCGCGGCGGTCCTCTTGTCGGGCATCCACGGCGCGCTCTACCTCGTCTTGTTCCGAGAGCTGCGCGAGCGGCGCTTCGGCGCGCTCTTCGACCACCTGCCCGATCTCGATTGGCTGGCGACGATGACGCGGCGATCGGCGCTCGCGGGCTTCGTCGGGCTGACGATCGGCCTCAACGTGGGCCTGTGGATGGCGCACCGCGCGCAGCCGGGTCACTTCGACTACCGCGCGTCCGAGGTGATGCTCTCGCTCGTCCTGTGGATCCACTTCGGCGTCGTCGCGTTCTCCGGCGTGATCCGCGGCTTCGGCGCGCGCCGCGCGTCGATCGCGGCGGCGATCGGCCTGGCCCTGCTCCTGCTCTCGCCGATCCTCATCTTGTTCCCGGCGCGCGCGTTCCACACGGGCATCTGACGATGGACCCCAAGCTCTCGCTGACGCTCGTCGGCATCTCGCATCGCACCGCCACGGTCGCGGTGCGCGAGCGCTACGTCGTCAGCCAGGCCGACCTGCCGAGCGCGCTGCGATCCTTGCTCCAGATCGCGGGCGTGTCGGAGGCGTTCGTCTTGTCGACGTGCAACCGCACCGAGGTGCTCGTCGTCGGCGAGCCGGGAACGGATCTCGCGCCGGCCGTCCGCGCGCAGGTGTTCCGCAATCTGGCCGAGGAGCAGTCGTACGTCTACCGCG
>CAZQHA010000709.1:0-2128 GCA_964592795.1 uncultured Planctomycetaceae bacterium
TCGCGCGCCTGGCGGCGGCGCAAGCGGCGCTGCGCGCCGAGCGGCGGCGCTAGCGTTCGATGGCGTCTTCCTGCAGTCCGTCCAGCATCCGCAGGACGAGACGCACGACGCGCCGGATCTTGTCGTAGTCGATCTTCTCGGGGTCGTCGCCGGGCGCGTGGTAGTCCTCGTGGACGTCCGAGAAGAGGAACATCACCGGGATGCCGAGCTTCGCGAAGTTCGCCTGGTCGGAGCGCGTGTAGTACGCGTCGGCGTTCCCCAGGCTCGGAAAGCCTTCGAGCGACGACAGGGACTCCGCCATCCGCACGAGCCCGTTGTAATCCTCCTCGCGGGCCTTCGTCGGCGTGACGAGGAGCTTCTCCGGTGCGTTGCGGCCGATCATGTCGATGTTGATGTTGGCGACCGCGCGACAACCCTCCGGGAGCCAGGGTTGCTCGGACCAGGCCTTCGAGCCCCACAGTCCTTTCTCCTCGCCCGACACCCAGATCAGCATCACCGAGCGCCGCAGCGGTCCGTAATGCGTCAGCGCTTCGGCGAGCGCGAGCAGGCCGCAGGTCCCCGATCCGTTGTCGTCGGCGCCGTTGTCGAGCTCGCCGCCCTCGCGACCGATGTGGTCGTAGTGCGCGCTGACGAGGATCACCTCGCGCGACAGGACGGGATCGCTGCCGGGCCAGAAGCCGCACACGTTCTCGGCGTCGATCAATCCGCCGTCGCCCTCGAGCTTGCGCACCTCGCTGAGCGTCACGCCCAGGTCCGCGCCGACGTCGGGGAGCGCGCCGCCGTCGAACCACGCCGCGGACTGTTCGCGCGGGAGCATCACCTGCGGGAACACCTCGCGCGCGCGCTCGGGCGACGACGGATAGCTGAGCCGCCCGCGACGCTGGCGCTCGAGCTCCTTCGCGAAGCGCGCGGCGTACGCCTCGCCGCGATCGTCGGGCGCGGGGGTGATCAAAAGGCCGATCGCGCCGGCCTCGCGCGCACGCTCGCGGATCGGACGCGTCTGTCCGCCGCCGTCGAGGCACAGCGCCCAACGGCCGCGGACTTGGGACTTCGCGAACTCTTCCTCGCTGCCGCGGCCGCAGAACACGACGCCGCCGCTGGCCTGCATCTCCTCCACGTCGTACCCCGACGAGACGAAGTAGTCGGTCGCGTAGCGCAGCGTCCGCTCGGTGGCGCCGCGCTTCCAGGTGAGCTGGCTCGCGCGCTCGTCGAGACGCTTCTGCTTGAGCTTGTAGCGGTAGAAGTAGCCGCCCGGCGCGCCCTCCTTCCAGCCCACGCGCTCCAGGCGCGCGCGGACGACCCGCGCCGCGACCTGGAGCCCGACGCTCGGCGTGTCGCGCCCGGCGAGCGCGTCGTCGGCGATGAAGTAGAGGTCGGCCTTCAGGTTCTCGGCGCGGATCGAATCGAGCGCCTCCTCGAGCTTCGTCGCGGACACGCGGGCGGCAGCCGCCGGCGCGATCGCATGCGCGTGGGCACCCAGCGCGAGCACCGCCGCGGCCGCGAAGCCCGACAGTCGAGCAGTCCGAGTGAATCTCTGGAGGATCGGCACGTCGTGTCTCCCTTCGGTTCGGATCGTGCGCAGAGCCTACCCGCGACGGCCGCGGGGGGCTCGTTCGATCTGTGTACCGCGGCTCCGCCTCAGCGGATCGTCCGCGAGCGCAGGTACTGGAGCGTCGACGCGCCCATGCGATCGAGCAAGGGCTCGAGCTCGGCGGCGTTCTCGATGCGCTGCAGGTCGTCGACGTTCGCCAAGCACCACTCGCAGCCCATCTCGCGCAGGTGGAAGTCGACGAACGAGCGCGGTCCGTCGGGCAACGTGCCGGCGGCGTGGCGCGCGAGCCAGTGCCGCGCGGGACAGCTGACACGCCCCGCGCGCCAGGTCTCCCCGACGTCGACCGCGAGGCTCGCTTCGTCGTCGACCGCGCTCGCGAGCAAGGGCAAGAGCGCGCCCGCCGGATCGCGCTCGGCCGCCAGGTCGCGCAGGCGGCGCAGCGCGCGGAACTTGATCCCCGCGACGGCCGTCTCGTCGCGCAGATCGAAGCGCTCCCACGTGTCGCGATTGCGCCACTGTCCGCGGAACAGCGCCTCGATCACCATGAGCCGCGTGAACTCGCCTTGCTGCCACGTC
>CAZQHA010000710.1:0-2123 GCA_964592795.1 uncultured Planctomycetaceae bacterium
GCTCGTTCAAGCCGCGGCCGAGGCCGTCGAGAGACTGAAGCGTCGCGGCGTCGAGGTCGGGCTCGTCGACGCGCGGTTCGTGAAGCCGCTCGACGTCGAGCTGCTCGCGCAGCACGCGTCGCGCTACCGGCACATCGTCACGGTCGAGGAGCACCAGCGCGCCGGCGGATTCGGTTCCGCCGTGCTCGAAGCGCTGCAGGGCATCCCGAACGCGACCGCGCGCGTGCGCGTGCTCGGCGTCCCGGACCGCTTCATCGAGCACAAGTCGACGCGCGAGGAGCAGCTGGCCGACGTCGGGCTCGACGCCGACGGCATCGAGCGCACGTTGCGAAACCTCCTGCAGCTGGCGCCGGTCTGACGCGATGACGAAACCGATCCGAGCGAGGGCGAAGCGTGACCAGCCGGTCGGCGGCGGGCGCGGCGAGCGCACGAGCTATCGGCGCGTGCTCGTCGTGGCCGACGGCAAGAAGAGCGACGTCAGCGCTCTGGTCGAGGAGCTCGAGCCGTGGCTGAAGCGGCGCGTGAAGGACCTCTCGATCCAGATGGACGTGCGCGCGTTCTGCAAGGAGCGCCTCGCCAAGGGAGCGCGCGCCGACGCGCCGCCCGATCTCGCCGTCGTGCTCGGCGGCGACGGCGCGATCCTCGCCGCCGCGCGCGCGTTCGCGGAGCACCCGGTGCCGACGATCGGTCTCAACTTCGGGCGCGTCGGCTACCTCGCGTCGGCCGAGACGAGCCACTGGCGGGAGACGCTCGACGAGGTGTTCGACGGCCGCGCCGTGCGCGAGCCGCGCATGCGCATCTCGGCCGAGCTGCCGGGCGCGAAGGGCGCGCGCATCGACGCGATCGCGATGAACGACGTGGTCGTGACGCGCGGCGCGTACCAGGGGATGCTCGAGGTCGTGCTCAAGGTCGACGAGCACTGGGTGACGAACTACCGCGCCGACGGGCTGATCGTGTCGACGCCGAGCGGATCGACCGCGTACTCGCTCGCCGCGGGCGGGCCGATCCTGGCGCCCGCGATGCAGGGCTTCGTCCTGACGCCGATCTGCCCGCAGTCCTTGTCGCACCGGCCGGTCGTCCTGCACAGCGACAGCCAGCTCTCGCTCACCGTGACGCGCTCGATCGGCGTGACGACGCTCGTCGTCGACGGACAAGGCTTCTTCCCCATGCACGAAGGCGACACCGTGAAGCTCGCGCGGCACCCGGTGCCGTACCCGCTGCTCGCGCGCCCCGGGCTCGATCCGTTCAAGCGCCTCCGCGACCGACTGGGGTGGCGCGGGACGTTCGAGCCGGACGTTTTCCCGGGCGAGGTCGGTCCGGGCGCGCGCGACTTCGACGCCGGCGACGGCGGCAATCTGTAGCCTCCGTCGATCGGTCGGGTCGGGCGCTTTACGAGCGAGTGCGCGCGTCCGGGACGTGAATTTTGTCGCAAACGATTCGCCGCGCTGCGACCGCGGATTCGGCGCAGCATTCGAAGAATCGCGGTCACTGGCGGAACGACCCGGCCGTAACTCTGCGCAGACTCGAATGAGTCTCCCTGAGTTTCCCAACACAACTGGTCTTCATCGGAGAATCCGCCTCATGAAAGCGCTGCTGTCACTCGTACTGACCTCTTTCGTCGCAATGATCTGTTTCGTGCGCTCCGCCGACGCCGTGGTCGCCGCCGGAGACGCGATCTGGAACGGATCCGCGGCGCTCGGCGCCGTCACGATGAACGCCAAGTACAAGGAATCGCCGGAGAATGGCCTGATCGATCAGACCTTGGAGGTGCAAATCGAGGACGTGCCCGCCGGTCTCCTGCTCCGCGTGTCCGTCAACGGAGCCAATATCGGCTCGATGACGACCGATGCACTGGGCGTGGGGCGATTCCGCGTCGACTTGCTCGGCGTCACGCCGGATGCCGCGGGCCGACCTGCTGGACCGCGCATCGAAAGCGGGGACATCGTCCGCGTGTATCGCGGCTCTCAGGGCATCAATGCGGTGATGCAGCCCCAACCTTGAGGCAGGAGCATCCGCGGTTCGATCAGCGTCGCAGCGGGACGTCCGAGCCCGCTGCGATTCTTCCGTCTTCCATGCGCAGGATGCGCGTGCAGCGATTCGCGATGCGCTCGTCGTGCGTGACG
>CAZQHA010000711.1:0-2120 GCA_964592795.1 uncultured Planctomycetaceae bacterium
CACGGGCGAGGTCGGACGCTCGTACCCGTAGCACGAGAGGTGATCGGCGCGCAGCGTGTCGATCAGGATCACGACGACGTTCGGAGGACGCGCCCCGGGCGCAGCCGCCGACGGGGGACGGCGTGCCGGAGGCGCGTCGCCGGCGGCGAGGAGCGCCACCACGTGCGCGGCGAGGAGCGCGCTCACGGCGAGCGCGCTCACGAGCCGCGGGCGCTTCGCGACGCGCGCGAAGACGACCGCGAGGACGATCGCGACGACCGCGGCCAGCGCGAGGCTCGCGAGCGACGCCGCCGACGTCAGCTCGTCGGCCGCGGGGAGGAGCTGCTTCGTCCACGAGAGGAAGACGAAGACGCACAGCGTTCCGAGCGTCCACGCCGCGGCGCGGCGCGGCGTCAGCGCGCGGAGCACGAACGCGAGCCCCGCGGCGAACGCCGCGCCGGCCAGGCCGTACGCGGCCTCGACCTTGAAGAGCTCGAGGAGCGGCGCGCGAAACGCGAGCGGCGAGACGGAGAGCGTCAGCGCGCCTTCGACGGCGCCGGCCGTCAAGCCCACGGCGCCGCCACAGACCGCCGCCGCGAACGAATCACGGCAACGATTCCGGAGCGAGCGCGAGCGCTCGCCAGTGCGCGGTGCATCCATCGTCGCGGTCGACGGTTCTCCCGGTGGAGCCTATCACGCCTACGGCGCGTGCGCCGTCGACGGATCGATCCAGTTCTTCGAGGGACGCGTCTGCCAATCGCGGCGCCACGCGCGATGCGCTTCGCTGCTCGGAAAACTTTCCCCGGCGGGCGGCGGATACGCGCTCATGCCGTGGAAGGGCAGCGGCTCGACCGATTGGCCCGCGAGCGTGTTCGCGTCGCGGTCCTTGCCCCAGCCGTCCAGGAAAAGCAGGTAGTCGCGCTCCTGGCCCGGCGCGAGCGGCGGGAGATCCTTCGCGTCGAACGCGATCTCGAGCGCGTCGCCCGCGCCCATCACGACGAAGCGATCGTCGATCGCGAGCGTCAGCTCGACCGCGTCGCCCAGGCGCGTGTACATCCCCGGAGTCTGGTTCCAGCGCGGGAACTCCGCGACCTGATCCCAGTCGAACCAGTCGAGCGCGTGCTCGCCGAACAGCGGCTGGGGCTCGCTGAACCCGCGCTCCCACAGCTTCGCGGTCACCGGCTCGAGCGACGTCACGGACAGCCGCGCGTCGTCGCCGTCGGTCGCGAGGCGGATCGAGTCCCAGTAGAGGCGCAGCGTGCTGGTCAGCCGGATGCGCGGATCGCCGCGCACGAGCACGTCGGTCACGTCGAGGACCATGCTCTTCAGCTTGCCGGCCGGGAACCCGATCGGCGGACCGGTCTCTCTCCAACCGCCCTGTCCGTCCGGCACCGACAAGATCGGCGGCACGAAGCGGATCGAGGGCGTGCGGCTCGACGCCATGTTGACGCTCGCGTCGGTCCAGTAGAACCAGCCGGTCATCACGAGGCGCAGCTTCCCGGCGCTCGCGATCGACGCGCCGTCGAACGCGAGCTCGAGCGAGTGCTCGGGCGCGAGGCCCAGGAACTGTCCGCCCCACGCCGGCGAGCTCTCGTTCGCTCCGCTGTAGGGATGGAACGGCGCCGCGAAGCGACCGTCGATCGCAGCGAGCTCGCTCGTCCACTCCTTCCCGTCGCTGCCGCGCACGAGCTTCGGCGCGATCGGCGACACGACCGTGTGCGTGTGCGGCGCGGGGAACGGCGGGAACGTGAAGCGCTCGTCGGGATAGATCTCGACACCGTGCGCGTGATCGACGACGTCGAGCCGCACGCGGTCGAGGTACGTCACCTCGCGCAGCTCCTCGGTGAGCTGCATCACGAGCTTTCCATCCCGCGGTTGGAGCTGCGTTCCCCGGATCAGCACGTACTCGTCGTGGTCCGGCGGGACGAGCATGCCCGGCGCCATCGGCAGGCCCAGCGGAGTGATGCCGAGCACGTCGGTGATGAACTCGTAGCGCGTGCCGTTCCACGTGTAGAGGAACGGGCACGAGCCCATCAGCCCTTCGCGCTGCTCGATCAGGCGATCGCCGCCGGCGCGGATGCCGAGCTCGTGCTGGATGACGCCGTTCGGCAACGTGACGCGCACCCACGTCGCGGCGTCCG
>CAZQHA010000712.1:0-2111 GCA_964592795.1 uncultured Planctomycetaceae bacterium
CCCGTGCGCGCGTCGTCGACGCCGGTGTCGGGCGGCACGTCGTCGTCTGGTCCGTTCCGCTCGCCGAGCTCGCGCGCGGCCCGCGCGACCTCTCCTACCGGTGTCTTCTCGCGGAGAGCGAGTCGCCATGAAACGCTCGTGGGTCATCGCGGCGTGTTGTCTTCCCGCGCTCGTTGCGTGTCGTACGTTCCCCGTCGAGTTCGCGGAGCCCGCCGGCGCGCGCTTGCGGCTCGCGGACCGAGCCGAGGCCGTGTTGCCGGCAACGCTCCCGGTGCCCGAGATCCAGCGTTTCGCGCTCGAGCTCGAGTTCGATGCCGCGACGCTCGTGAGCTACGGCATGGATGCGGCGAGCGCGAACGAGCTTGCGGCTCGCGGGGCGGCGCTCGTCCAGGGCGAGCTCGTCGTCCTGCGCGGGGAAGCGGACTCGGAATCGCGACGCTTCGCGCTGCCGGGCGCCGCGATCGTGCGCGCCTTCCGCGAGCGAGCGACCTTGCGCTGCTGGTGGCCGCCGGAGACAGGGGACGAGCTCTTCTTCGAGGGCGCTCCCGCCGGCGAATCGGTTCGGCGGCCGGCGCAGTCGCTCCACAGGGCCGTCGCGTCGCACACCGAAGCGCAGCGGTCGTCCGAGTTCGGCGCGGGCCTGTCCGGCGCGCTGCTTGGACTCGCGATCTTGGTCATCGTGGTCGCCGGCTCGCTCTGACGCGCTCCATCCGCCGACCACGCCACCCAGGCCTGCCCGACCGCACGGCACGTGGAATCCGCGCGCTCGTTCGGTGGGAGCCGGCGCGTGAGAGCCCCGCCGCCGCGGAGTAGGATTTCGCGACTTCCCAGAGGCCCCATCCGAGCTCCCGATGATCGCGACACAGATCCGGCAGAAGGACAGCGTCTTCTACTTCGTCTCGTATCCGGCCGAGGACCTCCTGCGGAAGGTCCGCTTCATCAGTCGCTACTACGCCGACGACGAGAAGATCGAGGCCGAGCAGGTCGCCGGCGACGACGAGGTCGCCGCGTTCATCCAGAAGATCGAGCGCAGCGACGCCGCGTTCCAACGCCAGGTGTCGCGCTCGAAGGTCGCGGCGATCGAGAACTTCTACGAGACCGCGGTCAGCCAGCCGCCGATCCCGGGCACGGTGCTCCTCTTCACGCCCGAGAAGCTGCGTTTCGACCCGCTCGGCAAGCTCGAGAACGTCGGCGACCTCGAGCAGCCGCGCGATCGGTTCCTCGTGATCGACGGCCAGCACCGGCTCGCCGCGCTGCACTTCTTCCAGAAACATCGCGCGGCGGAAGCGCGGACGCTCCACGTCCCGTGCATCGTGTTCGACGGCAAGAGCGAGGACTTCGCCGCCGAGATGTTCGTGATCATCAACTCGACGCCGACGCGCATCAACAAGAGCCACCTCGTCGACCTGTACGAGCGCGTGTCGTGGGCCGCGCCCGACAAGCGTCTCGCCGCGCGCGTCGTGCAGAAGCTCTACTCCGAGGGCGACAGCCCGCTGCGCTACAAGATCAATCGACTCGGTGGCCGGTCGAAGCAGGAGAAGTGGATCCTGCAGGCCGAGCTTTTCAACGAGATCCACCGTTGGGTCGGCGGCGGCAAGAAGCTCGATGCGTCGGCCGCCGCGGCGAAGCGCCGCTACGAGATCGTGCGCGACTTCCTCAAGGCGGCCGAGAAGGTCTGGGGCGACGCGTGGGGCAGCCCGAGCCACATGGTGACGCGCCCGGTGACGATCAAGGCGATGCTGCGCGTGTGTTTCGACCTCGCGACGAAGGACGCCGAGCCCGTCGACGGTCGTGTCGCGCGCTGGATGCGGCGGCTCGCGCCGTGGGGCGAGCTCTCGCGCGAGCTGCGGGCGGAGGGTTTCTACGAGCGCTTCCCGGCCAAGGGTCAGGTCGAGCGCGTCGCGCGGTTGCACCGCGAGCTCGCGCGGCGAGCGCGCGTCGAGCCGACGCGGCGGACGAAGGGCGACGAGGGCTGACGAGCTGCATCAGACGGCGCGGGGAACGCAACGGCCGATGAAGCGATTCCGCCGACTGCGTTGCGGCATTACGAAGGCGAGCTGAGCGCAACTGAGCAACGCAGTCGGCGGTTAAGTTGGGAAGAGAAGACCGGA
>CAZQHA010000713.1:0-2109 GCA_964592795.1 uncultured Planctomycetaceae bacterium
TCGAGATGGACGAGATCCTGTACGAGCTGCGCGAGCACTCGGCCGGGCTCAACTGCGGCCGCTGGGACTACATCTTCTCCTTCATCAAGAAGTTCCACGCGCACGACGGCTTCGTGCTCCCCGACCGCGCGCGCGTGACGATGACCGAGCACTTCCTGCGCAGCTACAGCCTCCTCCTGATCCAGACGTGCCACCGCCGCGGCGTGCACGCGATGGGCGGAATGGCGGCGCAGATCCCGATCAAGAACGACCCGGCGAAGAACGCCGCGGCGCTCGCGAAGGTCGAGGCGGACAAGCTGCGCGAAGCCACCGACGGCCACGACGGCACGTGGGTCGCGCACCCCGGTCTCGTCGAAGTGGCGCGCAAGGTCTTCGATCAGCACATGCCCGCCGCGAATCAGATCGCGACGAAGGGACGCCTCGACGTCAGCGTCGACGCGAACGACCTGTTGCGCGTTCCCGCCGGACCGATCACCGAAGCCGGACTGCGCCAGAACGTCAGCGTCGGCGTGCAGTACCTCGCCGCGTGGCTCACGGGGCTTGGCTGCGTGCCGCTGTACGACCTGATGGAGGACGCCGCGACGGCCGAGATCTCGCGCGCGCAGCTCTGGCAGTGGATCCACCACGGCGCGCGTCTCGACGACGGACGGCTCGTGACCGCGCAGCTCGTGCGCGACGTCCTCGAGGGCGAGCTGGCGCGCATCAAGAACACGATCGGACCGGCCGGCTACGTCACCGGACGCTTCGATCTGGCCCGGAACTTGTTCGATCGACTCGTGACGGCAGACGAGTTCGAGGAGTTCCTGACCGTCACCGCCTACGACCACATTCTCTCGACGAGGAACTAGACATGCACCACGAGAACGGACACCAGAACGCTCACGCGAACGGCCACAACCAGCACGCGGCTCTGCACCGAATGAAAGGTGCGAGCTTCGGCACGGCGTACAGCGGCGAACGGTGGAAGGGCATCGTGCGCGACTACACCGACGAGGACGTGGAACGGCTGCGCGGCTCGATCCAGATCCGCTACACGCTGGCGGAGTTGGGCGCGACGCGCCTGTGGAACCTCCTCCACACCGAGGATTACGTGCACGCGCTCGGCGCGCTCACCGGCAATCAAGCCATGCAGATGGTCAAGGCCGGCTTGAAGGCGATCTACCTCTCCGGTTGGCAGGTCGCGGCCGACGCGAACCTCGCCGGACAGATGTACCCCGATCAATCGCTGTATCCCGCGAACAGCGTCCCGATGGTCGTCAAGCGCATCAACCAGACGTTCCAGCGCGCCGACCAGATCCAGCACATGGAAGGCTCGGGCGACACCTACTGGTTCGCACCGATCGTCGCCGACGCGGAAGCGGGATTCGGCGGACCGCTCAACGCCTTCGAACTGATGAAGGCGATGATCGAAGCCGGAGCGGCGGGCGTGCACTTCGAGGACCAGCTGGCGTCCGAGAAGAAGTGCGGCCACCTCGGCGGCAAGGTGCTCGTCCCGACGCAGTGCTTCATCCGCACGCTGAACGCGGCGCGACTGGCGGCCGACGTGTGCGGCGTGCCGACGCTCCTGATCGCGCGCACGGACGCCGACGCGGCGAACTTGCTCACGAGCGACGTCGACGAGCGCGACCGCCCGTTCCTGACCGGCGAGCGCACGAGCGAAGGCTTCTTCCGGATCATGCCCGGCATCAAGACGGCGATCGCGCGCGGTCTCGCGTACGCTCCGTACGCCGACCTCGTGTGGTGCGAGACGAGCCACCCCGACCTCGAGGAAGCGCGCGAGTTCGCCGAAGGCATCCACGCGAAGTTCCCGGGCAAGCTGCTCGCGTACAACTGCTCGCCGTCGTTCAACTGGAAGAAGAAGCTCGACGATCACACGATCGCGACGTTCCAGCGCGAGCTGGGCGCGATGGGCTACAAGTTCCAGTTCGTGACCCTGGCGGGCTTCCACGCGCTGAACCACGGCATGTACGAGCTGGCGCTCGACTACAAGGACCGCGGCATGGCGGCGTACACCGAGCTGCAGCAAGCCGAGTTCGCGAGCGAGGCCCACGGCTACACCGCGACGAAGCACCAGCGCGAGGTCGGCACGTCCTACTTCGACGCGGTCAC
>CAZQHA010000714.1:0-2102 GCA_964592795.1 uncultured Planctomycetaceae bacterium
CCCGTTGCCTCCGTGTCGTGGAACGTCGTCGGCAACCAGTTCGGAGGCTGGTTCGGCCGTTCTCTGTCCTCCGCCGGCGACGTCGACGGCGACGGGTTCGCGGACGCGATCATCGGCTCACCGAACTCGGGTAACGGCCAAGAGTCCGAAGGACGCGCCTTCCTCTACCGCGGCTCGATCGGTGGTCTCCAGTCGATCGCAGCCTGGTCCGGTGAAGGGAACTGGCTCAACGCACAATATGGAAGCGCCGTCGCGTCGGCCGGCGACGTGAATGGCGATGGGCACGGTGACGTGATCGTCGGTGCGCACCAGTACGGCGCACACGGCGGCCGCGCGTACGTCTACCACGGCGCGAGCGACGGGCTGTCGACGACGCCCCGCTGGACGGCTGACGCCGGACGAGCCGACGCGCATTTCGGCGTGTCCGTCGCCTCGGCGGGCGACGTCGACGGCGACGGCTACAGCGACGTGATCGTGGGCGCGACCGGATTCGACGACGGCGAGCCCTTCGAGGGAGCCGCGTTCGTGTACTCGGGTTCGCGCGCCGGACTCTCCGTCCATCCGGCTTGGTCCGCGGACGGCGATCAATCGTCGGCTCTATTCGGCGCGCTCGTCGCTTCGGCCGGCGACGTCAACGGCGACGGTTACAGCGACGTGCTCGTCGGAGCGCCGATGATGGACCATCCCGAGATCGACGAAGGCGTCGTCTACTTGTACTCGGGTTCGAGCGCGGGGCTCGCGGCGAGTCCGTCGTGGATCTGGGAGTCGAATGACGCCGGAGTCGGTTTCGACGGGTTCGGAATCGACGGGATCGCGTTCGCGAGCGCCGGCGACGTGAACGGCGACGGCTACGGCGACGTGATCCTCGGAGCGCCTGGATTCAACCCGCCGACCGGCCCCGGCCGCGCGTGGCTGTTCCTCGGCTCGAGCACGGGGCTCGCGTGGCGACCGGCGTGGAGCGTCGACGGAGAACCGGGCGAGCCCTTCGCCACGGAGGTCGCGTCGGCCGGCGACGTGAACGGCGACGGGTACGGCGACGTGCTCATCGCCGACGACCGTCGGGCACGCGTGTACCTCGGAAACGAAGGCCGCGGCGGCTGGACGCTCGCGCCGCAGCAGCGGCGCGTCGGCGATGTCGCGGCGATCCAATGGCTCGGACGCTCGAACGACGACCTGCGCTTCCGCATCCACCTCCCGTTCTCGCGCGAGCTCGCCGGGTTCACGTGGGCGAGCGGAGCCCCGCCGCGGGCGAAGCTCGAGTGGGAAGTGAAGCCACTCTTCGCGCCGCTCGACGGCAGCGGGCTCGAGTCGGGCGCGTACCGTGACGTCGGCGGCTCGCTCTTGAAGTTCGACGAGATCGCCGAGTTCGCGAGCGAAGTCCCGCTGTCGCGCATGTACCACTGGCGCGCGCGCATCCGGACGAACAACCCGCTGCTGCCGGTGACTCCGTGGGTCACGCTCGCGGGCCAGAACGTCAGCGAGGCGAAGCTGCGGTCGGCGCCGGCGCGCTCGCTGCGCTGACCGCGAGCGCGATCGCGTCGATTTCGATCGATCGCATGCATCGATGCCGGCGTTCCCCGTCGTACCGGCACGACTCGCGGTGGCACGGCCCGCACTCGACGATTTCGCGCAAGATGCGCACGTTCGTCGGATGCTCGGCCGTGTGACGTGGATCGGTCGGACCGCACAGCACGATCGTCGGCGTCTCGAAGGCTTGCGCAAGGTGCCGCGAGCCGCTGTCCGTCGTGATCACGAGCGCGGCGGACGACGAGAGGATCACGAGCTCGGGCAATCCGACCGCAGGCTCGTCGAGCAAGACGACACGAGCTCGTTGCACGAGAGCGGCGGCCTGACGCGCGTTCGCTTCCTCGCCGGCTGCGCACGCGAGCACGAATGGGAGCTCGACGCCGGCGGAGCACGCCTCGAGTGCGGCGGCGAGGCGATCCGGCGGGAAGCCTTTCGCGGAGTTCGGCCGCGCTCCCGCGTTCACCAGCACGAATGGCTCGCCTGCCGCGAGCCCGGCGCGCACGAGGCGCTCGTTGGCGGCATCGCGCGCGCGGGCCGACACGATCAGGCGCGGTGACCGATCCCGCACGGTGAGG
>CAZQHA010000715.1:0-2099 GCA_964592795.1 uncultured Planctomycetaceae bacterium
AGCGTGAGCTGGTCAACCGGGGGTCGCAGCGTCGCGAGCGGCTTGAAACCATCGGTCTTCTTCGGCAAGGCGCCCTTCAGCGACTTCAGCAGCACGAAGAGGAACGCGATCGCAGCGGCGATCTCGACGCCGCGCTGGATCAGCGTCTCGACGAGCGGGTTCGGCTCCGACACCGGTTCCTCGACCGGCGGCGGGAGGATCTTGCCCTGCTCGTCGCGCGGGATCGACGCGAACGGCGTCACCATCGAGCTGAACGTGTCCTTGCGCTCCGCGCTGAAGCCCGACGACGCCTTCACGCTCGCCTCGAGCATGTCCTTGCGATCGGCGAGGCTCTCGTCGAGGAAGAGCGAGATCGAGAGGTGCGTCAGCTCCGGGGCGTGGCTGCGCGTGTGCTCGGTCGAGCGACCGACGACGGCGGTCTTCTTCTCCTCGTTCGTCTCGGCCGACTGGTCGCTCGCGGCGGTCGACGGAGTCGCTCCCGGCACGGCCGCGTTCGACGAGCCGAACCCGGCCGCGTCGTCGAGGCCCACCGGTCCGCCGGCGCCCGTCGCGGCTCCGACCGGCGTCGTCGAAGTCGTCTTCGTCTCCGACACGAACGCGCGGTTCTTGGGGTCGAGCTTCTCCTCGACGCGCTCGGTCTCCTCGTAGCTCCACTCGGAGTTGACGACGACGTACGCCATCCCGTCGCCGAAGATCCGGTCGAGCACCTGGTTCGTCTTGCGCGCCAGCTCGGCGTCGTACTGCGACTTGTGCTCGAGCGCCTCGCTCGCGATCGCGGAGAGATCCGAGTCCGACGCGCCCTCGTAGAGGCTGCGCCCGCTCTGATCCGAGATCATCACGTTCTGCGAAGGCACGTTGAACCGGTAGCGCACGAGCTTCGCGACCGTGTTCGCCTGCGCCCTCGTGAGCTCGGCGCCGCCGCGCACTTGAAGGGTGACCGCGACCGTCATCGGCGCGCTCTTGCGCAGCGGCGAGGGATCGGGCGTCGAGGTGCTGACGTGAGCGCGCACGACGAAGTCGAGCTCGGCCAGCTGCTTCTCGAGCTCCTGCCACTCGCGCTTCAGGACGCCTTGTTGGCGCTCGGGCGCCGACAGGAACACCGACGACGCGCCGCCGCTGCCGGTTTGGATTCCGGCGGGCACGGTCTCGAGCGCGCCCGAGATCGCGACCAGGTTCTGCGCCTGGTAGAAGGCGTCCTCGTCGACGTGGATCACGAACGGCGCGGGCGGCTGGCTGACCTGGTAGCGGACGCCGCCCTGCGCGAGCGCGTTCTGCACCGCGGCGGCGTGCGAGGCGTCGAGACCGCTGTACAGCAGACGGAAGTGCGGATCCCGCGAGCTCACGCTCGCGTAGGCGACCAGCCCGACGATCGCGAGCAGCGATGCGCCGATGACCGCCTTCGTGGCGAGGGTCGCGGAGGAGAGCTCGGTGAGGAGTTTGGAGACGAGAGCCTTCATGTCGCGTTCCTCAGACGCTCATCCGCATGACTTCGCGGTAGGCGTCGATGAACTTGTTGCGGACCTCGAGCGCGAAACGCAGCGACAGATCGGACTGCTTGAGCGCGGCCGCGACCTCGTGGAAGTCGGTGACCTTGCCGGTCGCGACGTCGAGCGCGAGCTCGTCGGCGCGCTTCACCTGGGCGTCGATCTCGGAGAGAGCCGAGGCGAAGTCGACCTTGGGCGTCTCCGGGGGAACCGGCGCCGCGGCCTGGGACAGCCGCTCGAGCGCCGCGCTCTGTCGCTTGAGCGCGGCTTCGATCGCGGCTTGCGCGAGGCTCGTCTGGGATCCGATTCGATCGACCATGGTTCAGATCACTGCGCCAAGCGCAGCGCCCGCTCCGCCATCCGCACGAAGGAGTCCTGAGCATTGATGTTGGCCTCGTACGCGCGCATCGCGGTGATCATGTCCGCCATCTCGCGCGTGGTGTTGACGTTGGGCATCGTCACCATGCCGTCCGCGTCCGCGTCCGGATGACCGGGGTCGCGGATCTTCTCGAACGGCGAGAGGAGGTCGTCGCCGACGGCCGACACGCGCACGCCGATCGATCGCGAGCCGCCGTCCTCGCTCTTCGCGAGTATCGGCGCGAAGTGGACGACCTG
>CAZQHA010000716.1:0-2087 GCA_964592795.1 uncultured Planctomycetaceae bacterium
CGACACTGCGTGCAGATGCGGCGCAGCAGTCGCTGCGCGACGACGCCGCGCAGCGCGTCCGCGACGTGGTACGCGGGCACGCCCAGGTCGCACAGCCGCCGCACGGCTTCGGCGCTCGCCAGGCTCGTGACCGACGTGAGCACGAGCGGCCCCGCGAGCGCGGCCTCGACCGCGGTGCGCGCGGTCTCGGGGTCGGAGAGCTCGCTGATCAGCACGACGTCCGGATCTTGGCGCAGCGCGGCCTGCAAGCCCTTCGTGTACGTGAGCCCGGCGCCCCGGTTCACGCCGATCTGCGTCGCGCCATCGACGATCGTCTCGACCGGGCTCTCGACCGTGACGAGCTTCGTGTCCGGCGCGTTGAGGTGAGCGAGCAACGCGTAGAGCGTCGTCGACTTGCCGCTGCCCTGCGGTCCGGCGGCGACCACGAGCCCGTCGCGGCCGTACACCATCCGGCGCAGGTTCTCGAGCTCGCCCGGCGCGAGGCCGATGCTCGCCAGGTCGTGCGGCCGTTTCGCCACGTCGCGCAGCTTGACCACCGCGGCTTCGCCGAGCACGGACGGCGTCGTCGCGATCGAGAGCTCGACCTTCTGGCCGCGGATCTCCGCGCGCGCGCGGCCGCGCTGCGGGAGATTCGTCTCGGCCGGATCGAGGTTCGCGATCAGCTTGAGGCGCGCCGGGATCTGCCGCACCCACTGCTTGGGCAGGCACACGCGCTCGGACATCGCGCCGTCGATGCGGAAGCGCACTTCGAGTCCCTGCGGGCGCGGCTCGAAGTGGATGTCGGTCGCCGCGGCGGCGAATCCCTCCTCGAGCACGGCGTGCACGATGTGGATCACGTCCTGGTCGAGCTTCAGGCCGGCGGGCTCGTCCTCGTCGCGCGCGAGCTCGAGCTTGACGTCGGAGCGCACGGTCTCCGGCTCGACGAGCACCTCGTCGAGCGTCGGCCGCTTCGGACCTTCCTGCTTGAAGACGGCGTCGATGCACGCTTCGACGTGCGCCGCGTGCACGGCGAACACCGGGCAGCCGAGCTGCACGCTGATCGCGTCGACGTTGTAGATCTCGGTCGGATCCTCCATCGCGACCGTCACGACGCCGGCGATGCGGTTGATCGCGAGCGCCTGGAGGTTGCGCGATCGGGCCTCGCCCAAGAGCTCGGCGACCTCGCGTTGGACGATCGCGGGCGTGAGCTGGATGCAGTGGATCTTGCCCTGCGCGCGCAGCGCGTTGGCGAGGTCCGACTGCTCGACGAGGTGCAGCGCGACGAGCGCCTGACCGAGCTTCATGCCGCGCTCTTGCTTGAACTCGAGAGCGGCGTCGAGCTCCGAGCGCGTGACGAGCCCTTCCGCGATCAAGAGCTCCCCCAGGGGCGTGCGCTTCTGTGACGGGGAGCTCGCGGGTTTCACGGCGGTGGTGGGCGGGTGGCGAAACGGAGCCTCGGCGGGCGCGCGCGCGCGTCCCGACGAGAGCTTCGAGGGCTGATTATCGGAAGGCGCGCGCGAGCCGATTGAGCGCGCGGGCCGGGAAACCCTTTCCTACTCGCGCGCACCGACGCTGTACTGTCACGCCGCGATGAGCGATTGGATCCCGTTCGGCCTCGGCCGCCAGAAGCCCCGCCACTTCCGCGAGATGGCGCGCATCGCGTGGGAGAACCGGGACAACCTCGGGTACGCGTGGCGCGTGCTGACCCAGGGCGTGTGCGACGGGTGCGCGCTCGGGACGAGCGGCCTCAAGGACTGGACGATCGCCGGCACGCACCTGTGCATGGTGCGCCTCGAGCTCCTGCGGCTGAACACGATGCCGGCGATGGATCCGGCGGCGCTCGCGGACTGCGATCGCTTGCGCGCGATGAGCTCGAAGGAGCTGCGCGCGCTCGGGCGGCTCGCGTACCCGATGCGCCGCCGCAAGGGCGAGCGCGGCTTCCAGCGGATCGCGTGGGACGAGCTGTGGCGCGAGGTCGGCGACGCGTGGAGGCGCTACGACCCGCGGCGCACCGCGATGTACGTCACGAGCCGCGGCATCACGAACGAGGTGTACTACGTCGCGCAGAAGGTGATGCGCTACCTCGGCACGAACAACGTCGACAACTC
>CAZQHA010000717.1:0-2081 GCA_964592795.1 uncultured Planctomycetaceae bacterium
GGTCGCGATGGTCGAGGGTGCATCCTGGTCGACCTTCGTCCAGTTGTAGTGAGAGAAACCAGGCTCGAACGGAACGCCTCCGGGCCAACAGCCGACCGGATTCCCACTGCAATCGGCGGGACAACCCTGCAACAGTCCATGAAAGCTGTGGAATCCGTTGCGGACCGCGTGCTCCTCGTCGTTGAAACCGGCCAGGTGCCACTTGCCGAATGCGCCGCAGCGGTAGGCATTCGGATGGCCGGGAAACCCGTTGCGCAAGAGCTCCGGTAAGAGGATCTCGCAGTCGTTGACTCCGACCCCTGCGGACAGAGTCCCGATTCCATGACGGAACGGATACCGTCCGGTGAGCATGGACGCTCGCGTGACGCTGCAGTAGGGGTTCACGTAGAAGTTGTTGAAGCGAATGCCGTGGAGCGCAAGGTCATCCAACCTCGGCGTGCGCGCATAGGGTTCACCTGGAGTGAGTCCGTACATGCCGAGTTTGTCCGCTCCGACGTCGTCGAGGACGATCAAGAGAATGTTCTTGGTCGGCGGCGGCAGCTGCCCCCCCTGATGCGGCGGCGCCTGAGAGTGCACTTCCACCGCGGTGATCGGCGTCAAGACGAGGGCGAGTGCGACAGCGCGACGAGCGAGGTTCATGACCACTCCTGGTTCTGGGCGTTTCATTTCCGCGCGGTCGCCACGGTCCGCGCGCTCGGGGCCACGCGATCCCTGTGGCGATGCACGCGACGCGGTCGCCGATCTTCGGTCGCGCGAGGGACGAGTCAAGGCGCATCGGCGAGGCGTTCGCCAATGCGCGGGAGTGGGCGCTGTTTGGTCTAACCGATGGGAATCGCGGAGGCGGGAGACTGGAATCGAGTCCGCGGCGTCAGCTCCCCAAGAGGCCGGGGGAGACGCACTTCAGGACGTGCAAGCTCACCACTGCGTCGTCACGCCGTCGCGCGCGTCGCTGCCGAACACGAGCGGCGCGCCGGCTTGCTTGGGATCCCATCCGACCGCGAAGCCTTGCTCGACCGCGATCTGGCGCGCGCCGCGGAACATCTCGAAGCTGTCGTTGCGCACGATGAAGAAGATCCAGTGCGTCTTCGGCGAGATCTTGGCGAGCTCGGCGCGGTACGCCGAGGTCGGCTCCAGGATCTGGAGCGAGTCCTCGCCGGCCGCGCCGTCGCGCAGCTCGAGCGAGAGCGACGGGCTGCGCGCATCGGGGATCCGCACGCGGTAGAGCTCGTTGCCGACGTCGCTGCGCTCGAAGAGCCGCTGGCGCTCCGCCGGCGTGATCGTGCGCGCCTGCTCGGCGACGTAGCGGCTCGCGAACTCCTGGCTCGCCGTGCGCAGCGTCGCGTCGTCCAGCCGGAAGATCCGCTCGCGGCTGCACTCGAAGATCACGCGCGTCGTCGCCTTGGGCGGCGGGCGCACGACCGGCGCGCCCAGGTCGATCTTGACGTCCTTGGCGTTCAGGATGACCGCGATCGCGACCAAGACCAGCACGCCGACGACGTTCGACACCACGTCGAGGAACGAGTCGTGGGTCAACGACAAGGGATGCCGCCGCAGCGTCACTTGGCGTCCTCCTTCGCGGGCGCGGCGTCGAGCTCGGGCACCGCCGGGTAGCTCGGCGGGGGATCGAGGCGGATCGGACCGGCGGCGTAGATCGCGTCGGATCCCAGATCGAACGGCTTCTTCTGCTTGTTGCGGAAGTCCTGCGCGATCTTCCACGCGAGCTCGTACGTCGCGACGCCGTCGGGTCGCACGAGCAGGATCAAGCTCTGCGTGCTCGCGTTCTGGGAGATGTACGTGAGCAGCGCGACGTAGGCGTTGGGCGTCTTCGAGAGCTTCTCGAGCGGGACGAGCTTCTCCTGCGGGTGGATCAAGAGACCGTCGCTGCGGCACTCGACGTAGCGCGGCGCCTTCCTCGCGCCGGCTTCGGTCATCTCGATCTTCTGCTCGGTGTCGCCGAGCAGGGCCGCCGTCATTCCCGAGATCATGAAGGACAGCGTGCCGGTGACGCACGCGAGCACGCTCAGGAAGGGGAAGAGAGAGACCGACAGGTGCGTTCGATCGCGGCGGCGCACGGATCAGCT
>CAZQHA010000718.1:0-2081 GCA_964592795.1 uncultured Planctomycetaceae bacterium
CGGCCGGCCGTCGTGCGGCAGGTCGAGGAACAGGTTGTCGTACAAGTTGCCGAGCGCGCCGCCCATCACGAGCACGAGCGCGGCGTTGAACGCCGGCCGGCCGACGCGGCTCGTCACGATCCAGTAGACGAGGAACAGCGACGCGAGGATGCGTCCGCCGACGAGCAGGTACGGGAACGATTCGAGCTGCCCGAACGCCGCGCCCGGGTTGAGCGAGAGCATGAACGCGAACCACTCGCCGAAGATCTCGTGGCGCTGGTGCCCGTGGACGTCGTGCTCGAGCGCGAACCGGTCGCCCATCGACTCCATCCACGCGAACACCGCCGCCTTGCTCCACAGGTCGGCCGCGATGATCAGCGCGACGATCGAGAGGCGCCGCACGACGACCGCGGCCCGCGGACGCTCGGCTCGCTCCGGCGCGGCCGGGGCGACTTCGGCGGATCTCGCGGGTGTTGCGGCGGGCGGACTCTCCATCACATGAACCGCGTGGGATCGCGCGAGGCGCGGTGTACGGAGCTTACCGAAGGGGCTCGACCGCGCGTCGCGCGGTCGAGGGGCTAGAGAGAGGCCTCTTCCTCTTGCCGCTGACACTCGATGCAGTTGCGCGCGTGCGGGACGAGCTTGAGGCGCTCCTTCAGGATCGCGTTGCCGCAGGTCTCGCACAGGCCGTAGGAGCCGGCCTTGATCCGCTCCAGCGCGAGGAGGACCTCGCGGACGGTCGATTCGTCGCGCTCCATCAGCTCCAGGCTGAACTCCTGCGAGTAGCTGTCTCCGCCACCTTCCGCGGCCGAGTCCTGGGGCACGGCGCGCTCGCCCAGGGCCTCTTGCTCGAGCTTGTCGATGTCCCCCGTCAGGACCGCCAGAAGGCTCCGCAGGCGTGCTTCGTAGTCCGCGAGTTCCTTCGGCGTGGGTTTCTTCGTCATGGTGGGGCGTCGAGAAGCGTCGGAAGGGGTGGCTGGGCAGATTCGCGAGGGCGAGAAGTATAGGGACGGCACTCCCCTGCCTCAACCTTGAATCGCCGCCGGCAACCCGCGAGTCTCCGCTCGTGCCGAGACGCGCGGGAGGGCCGAGGAAGAGCGACGGAGCGACGCCGCGCGAGCTCACCGGCACGCTCGCCGGGTTCCTCGAGGCGCTGCGCGTCGAGGCGGGTCTCGCCCGGAATACGCTCGCCGCCTACCGGACGGATCTCCGCGGGTTCTTCGCGTGGGCGGACGAGCACGGCCGGCGATCTCCGGGCGACATCGACGCCGAGACGGTCGTCGACTTCCTCGCGGCGCAGCGCGCGGCCGGGCGTTCGGAGACCACGGTCGCGCGCAAGCTCGTGTCGGTTCGCATGTGGGCGCAGCACCTCGTCGCCGAGGGACGGTTGCGCCGCGATCCCACCGCGCTCCTTCGAGCGCCTCTCCTGCGCCGATCGCTGCCGCGCTGTCTCTCCGTGGCGCAGGTCGAATCGTTGCTCGACGGCGTCGCGGGCGACGACTGGCTCGCCCAGCGCGACCGCGCGCTGATCGAAGTCTTGTACGCGTGCGGCGCGCGCATCAGCGAGGCCGTCGCGCTGCGCACCGACGCGATCGAGCCGGCGCTGCGCGTGCTGCGTCTCACGGGCAAGGGTTCGAAGACCCGCATCGTTCCGCTCGGCGCGCGCGCGAGAGAAGCGCTGACGCGGTGGCTCTCCGTCGGGCGGCCCACCCGCGCGGGATCGGCGAAGAGCCCGTGGGTGTTCCTCTCGCGGAGCGGAGGGCCGATGACGCGCGGCGAAGGCTTGCGCCGCGTGAAGGCCGCGGCACGGTGCGCGGGATTGCCCGACGACGTCTCGCCGCACACGCTGCGGCATTCGTTCGCGAGCCATCTCGTCGAAGGCGGAGCGGATCTGCGCAGCGTGCAGGAGATGCTCGGCCACGCGTCGATCCAGACGACCGAGGTCTACACGCACGTCGACACGGAGCACGTGGCCGGCCTGCACCGCCTCTACCACCCGCGCGCCTAGTCCGGCCGAGCGCGCTGCGAGATTCCCCCGACGCAGGAATCCGCAATTGGAGTAGAGTCGACCTCCGTGCGCGCGCGCTGCGCCGCGACCGGGA
>CAZQHA010000719.1:0-2078 GCA_964592795.1 uncultured Planctomycetaceae bacterium
CGCCAGGGCGGCGCGCAGTCGATCCGCGAGCGCGCTCTATCTGTGACCCTGCTCCGCGTTCTCGATCGCCATCCGCAGCGCGCGCTGTGAACCGACGAGCACGACGAGCTTCCGTGCGCGCGTGACCGCCGTGTAGAGCAGGTTTCGCTGCAGCATCATGTAGTGCTGCGTCACGAGCGGGATGACGACGGCCGGGAACTCGCCGCCTTGCGAGCGGTGCACCGTGATCGCGAACGCCGGCTGCAGGTCGTAGAGCTCCGAGCTCTGGTAGACGACCTCGCGCTCGGGGAACTTGACGAGGAGGCTCGCGTCGTCGAACACGCGCTCGACGCGTCCCATGTCGCCGTTGAAGACTTCCTTCTCGTAGTCGTTGCGCGTGTGGATGACGCGATCTCCCGTGCGCCACGTGCGCTCGCCTTGGCGGACCTCGCGGCGATCGCTGCCGTCCCGCGCGAGCTCGGCGCGCAGCCGTTCGTTGAGCGCGTCGACGCCGCACTCGCCGCGGTACATCGGCGCGATCACCTGCACGTCGTCGGCCCATCGAAGCCCGAAGTTGCTCGGGATGCGCGACGTCACGACCTCGACGAGGCGCTCCGCGCACTTCGCCGGATCGTCGGCCTGGAAGAAGTAGAAGTCCGACCGCAGATCGCCGCGCTCGGGAAGCGCGGGCAGTTCGCCGTGAAGGATGCGGTGCGCGTTCGCGACGATCAGGCTGCCGCGCGCTTGGCGGTAGATGTGCGTCAGGCGACAGACGGGGATGACGCGCGAGTCGATCAGGTCGTGCAGCACGTTGCCCGGCCCGACGGACGGCAATTGATTGGGATCGCCGACGAACACGACGCGCGTCGGCGGCTGGATCGCCTTCACGAGGTGGTGCGCGAGCACGACGTCGAGCATCGAGATCTCGTCGACGACGACGAGGTCGGCTTCGAGCGGGTTGCGCGCGTCGTGCGCGAAGCCTTCGGTCGCGGGATCGAAGCCGAGCAATCGATGGATGGTCTGCGCGGGGCGGCCCGTCGCCTCGGAAAGGCGCTTCGCCGCGCGTCCGGTGGGCGAAGCGAGCAGCACCTTCGCGTGCGCCGCCTCGGCGAGCCGTACGACGAGCTCGACGATCGTCGTCTTGCCGACACCGGGGCCGCCGGTGAGCAAGCCGACCGGTGTCGCGAGCAATTCGAGCACCGCCTCCCGCTGCCGCGGATCCAGATCGAGCGCGGATTGCTTCTCGGCGCGCGCGAGCTGTTCCTCCGTCGCCATGGGCTTCGCCGGACCGCTCCGGACGAGCGCCGTCAGATTGCGCGCGAGCCCTTCCTCGCACTGCGCGAGGTGCGGCAAGTAGACGCGCGACTCGACGACGACGACGTCGCGCCGGCTTGCGAGATCGTCGATCGCCGCTTCGAGCGTCGACTCGGGCATCGCGTTCGAAAGCAGCTGGCGCGCCTCGGTGACGAGCTTCGCGCGTCCGAGCAGCGAGTGACCCTCGTCGGCCGCGAGCTTGAGCGCGTGCACGATGCCGGCGCGCGCACGGAGCGGATCGCCGGCCGCGACGCCCAGGTTCGTCGCGATGCGATCGGCCGTGCCGAATCCGATCCCGGAGATGCCGCTCGCGAGCAGGTACGGATCGGCGCGCAGCAGACGCTCGCAGTCGGGACCAAGCTTGCGCAGGACGCGCGACGCCTGCCACGGTCCCAGGCCCAGCCCCCGGAGGAACACGTTCGCGCGGTGCGTTCCCGACTCGAGGAGGAGCGCGGCGACGAGAGCCTCGCGCACCGCGGGCTTCAGCCCGCGCACCTCCGCGAGTCGCTCGGGATGCGCGAGAATCGCATCGAGCGCGCCGTCGCCGAAGACGTCGACGATGCGCTCGGCCGTCTTCTCGCCGATGCCCGGGAACCGATCGGACGCGAGGTACTTCACGAGACCGTCGCGGCCGGCCGGCGGGAGCACCTCGAGGAGATCGAACTCGAACTGCGGTCCGTGCGTCTTGTGCGCCTGCCAGCGGCCCGAGAGGCGGACGCGCAGGCCCTCGCTCGGCGCATCGACGTGGCCGACCGCGCTGACCCGCGGCGGCAGGATCGCCGAGC
>CAZQHA010000720.1:0-2076 GCA_964592795.1 uncultured Planctomycetaceae bacterium
GGTGGGACTCCTCCTTAACTAAAGGGGTCGGACCCCGGCCCCGGCACCGCCGCCCGCGACGGCTCATGACTCCTCCGTCGCCTCACACGAACTCGGCGCGCGCCCCCGAGCGGGTGGTGATCACCCACGCCCTGCGCACGCCGATCGGACGTTACCTGGGCGCGTTCACGGATCTCTCCGCGGCGGATCTCGGGGTCGCGGTCGTGAAGTCGCTCCTCGCGCAGGCGCGCCTCGACCCGGAACGCGTCGACGAGCTCCTTTTCGGGAACGCGCGTCAGGCCGGCGGTGGACCCAACGTGGCCCGTCAGATCAGCGTTCGTTCAGGAATTCCGAATCACGTGGCCGGCTGGACCGTGAACATGGCGTGCGGCTCGGGCCTGAAGGCCCTGCAGCTCGCCGCCGAGTCGATCCAGCTCGGCCGCAATCGCATCGTCGTCGCCGGCGGCACCGAGAGCATGAGCGGTCTGCCCTTCATGCTGCCGAAGTTCAGGACGGGCTATCGACTCGGCCACGCGGACGTAGTCGATGCGATGTATCGAGACGGGTTCGATTGCCCGCTGGCCCAGATGCGCATGGGCGAGACCGCCGAGAAGCTGGCGCAGGACCTCGGGATCACGCGCGCCGAGCAAGACGCGTTCGCGCTCGCCAGCCAGCACAAGGCGAAGGCGGCGATCGACGCGCGGCGTTTCGCGGACGAGATCGCGCCGGTCACCGTCGCGAGCAAGAAGGGCGACGTCGTCGTCTCCGCCGACGAGCATCCGCGCGGCGACACGACGCTCGAGTCCCTGAAGAAGCTCCCCCCGGTGTTCGACGCCCAGAAGGGCACGGTCACCGCCGGCAACTCGTCGGGGATCACCGACGGAGCCGCGGCGCTGCTCGTGATGTCCGAAGGCGCTGCGCGCGAGCTCGGTCTCGCGCCGCTCGCGTTCGTCGGCCATTCGACGCAAGCCGGCGTCGATCCCAAGGTCATGGGCGTCGGCCCGGTGCCGGCGATCGCCGCCCTGCGCGACGCGACGGGGCTCGCCCCCGCCGATTTCGACCTGGTCGAGCTCAACGAGGCGTTCGCGGCGCAGGTGATCGCGTGCGATCGCGAGCTGCGCTTCCCCGCGGACCGTCTCAACGTGAACGGCGGCTCGATCGCGCTGGGTCATCCGATCGGAGCCACCGGTGCGCGCATCGTCGTGACGCTGCTCCACGAAATGAAGCGCCGCAAGGCCGAACTTGGCCTGGCGACGCTGTGTATCTCCGGCGGGATGGGTCTTGCGACCGCGTTCCATCGCACGGGCAACTGACGAGGAAGAGCACAGATGAACATCAAGAAAGTCGGCGTGGTCGGGTGCGGGCTGATGGGACACGGGATCGCGCAAGTGGCCGCGCAAGCCGGCTGCGCGGTGATCGCGGTCGAGAGCGACGAGAAAGCGTTGAAATCGGGCCTCGAGCGCATCGACAAGAGCCTGGCGAAGATGGCCGAGAAGGCCGTCGAGAAGGGCAAGAACGCCGATCAGGCCAAGGCCGAAGCGCAAGCGGTGCGCGCGCGCGTCACCGGCAGCCTGAACCGCAAGGACCTCGCCGACTGCGACCTGGTCGTCGAGGCGATCGTCGAGAACCTCGACCTCAAGAAGTCGCTCTTCGCCGAGCTCGGCAAGACGTGCAAGAAGGAGACGATCTTCGCGTCGAACACGAGCTCGTTCCCGATCCGCGAGATGGCCAAGGCCTCCGGCCGGCCGAAGCAGTTCGTCGGCCTGCATTTCTTCAACCCGGTGCAACTGATGAAGCTCGTCGAGGTCGTGCGCACCGACGACACGTCCGACGAAGTGTTCGCGTCCGCGCGCGCGTTCGGCGAGGCCTGCGGCAAGACGCCGGTCGGCTGCAAGGACACGCCCGGTTTCGTGGTGAACCGGCTGCTCGTCCCGTACATGGTTCAGGCGCTGCTGATGCTCGAGCGCGGCGACGCGAGCGCGCAGGACATCGACACCGCGATGAAGCTCGGATGCGGCCATCCGATGGGCCCGATCGAGCTCACGGACTACGTCGGCCTCGACACGACGCTCGCGATCCTCGAAGGTTGGGTCGCGG
>CAZQHA010000721.1:0-2075 GCA_964592795.1 uncultured Planctomycetaceae bacterium
AGCGGGTGACACATCGGGATCAGCTCACCCGTGCGCTTCGCCGCGAGGATTCCGGCGGTGCGGGCGACCTCGTCGATGGCGCCCTTCGCGCCGCGTCCGGCGAGCACGTCCGCGAGCACGCGCCCGGGGAACACGATCCGCGCGCGCGCGACCGCGGATCGCGCCGAGACCTTCTTCGCGCCGACGTCGATCATGCGCGATCGCGCGCCCTGCGCTCCGAACTCGAGGTGTCCGGCGCGGCGATTCGGGCGAGCGCTCATGCGAGAGTGCAAGTCATGGTCGCCGAGCGCGACACTGTACAGGCTCGCGCGCCGTGCACGAAGAACCGGTGCTCCGGCGCATTGGATCTGGGGAAATCGCGACCCAGTATGATTTCGGTTCATGCCCGAGCGCCACCCTCTCCGAATCGTAGAGTGTGGTCTAACCGCTGGGACGAACGGCGCGGCGACCGGCGCCCCTTCTCAGCTCAGCCGCCAGAACCCTTTTCCATGCTGACGACACTCTTCCTGGCCATCGGCCTTGCGCTCCCCGCCGTCCAAGACTCGGTCGAGGTCGACCAGATGCTCGCCGACCGCATCGCCGCCGTGGCGAAGGCGGAGCCGAAGGAGATCTGGAGCGCCGCGTCGAGCCTCGTGGCCGCGGCGTCGGACGTGGGCTCGACGGCGCTCGACCGCGCGATCGACGCTCGTCTGGCGCAGCCGGATTCGCTCTCCGAGTCGGGCCAGCTCCTCTTGATCAGCGCGCGCCTCCTGGGCGCCGAATCGGACCGCACGCTGCTCGCGACGCGGCTCGAGTCGCTGCTCGATTCGAAGAACGAAGCCGTCGCGCACGCGGCCGCGTCGCTCCTCTGCGATCCGCGCTTCCGCGAGCTCAAGGACGACGAGCTCGACCGCCTGTGCCAGAAGCTGCTCGACAGCGCGCGCGACGCGAGCCGCGCGCCGGCGCTGCGCCTCGAGAGCGCGGTCGCGCTGTACGTCCAGGGGCGCGGCAACGAGAAGCGCGCCGCGCGCAAGGAGATGCTCGACTTCCTCGGCTCGGCCGACGTCAACCTGCGCAATCAAGGCGCGCTCGCGCTCGCGCGCGTCGACGACGTCGAGTCCGGCCGGGCCGAGCTGCAGCGCATGGCCGAGCTTCCGAGCGAGGAGGGCCGCCTCGCCGCGGCGATCCTCAAGCAGGAGGACATCCGCCGACTGTACGACCGCAAGCAGAAGAACCTGCTCGAGTACACGCGCGAGAAGCTCGATCAGACCGACCTCAAGGGCGACCACGACCTCAAGCTGATCGAGAAGGTGATGCGCGTGATCGAGACCGCGTCGCTCGAGGGCGACAAGGTCAAGCGCGAGGACCTCGTCGCCGCGGCGCTCGACGGGATGCTGCGCAGCCTCGACGAGCACTCGAGCTACATGACGCCGAAGGTCTTCAAGGACTTCACGCAGGATCTCCTGCAGCCTCAGTACGGCGGCATCGGCGCGTACGTGCACGAGGATCCCGACGACAAGCTGTTCACGATCCGCCAGCCGATCTACTCGGGTCCGGCGTACCGCGCGGGACTCCACTCCGACGACAAGATCCTGCGCATCGGCGACTGGCCGACGATCGGCAAGCCCGTCGACGAGATCATCAAGCGGCTCAAGGGCGAGCCGGGCACGCCGGTGAAGCTCTACATCTGGCGCCGCGGAATGGACGCGTCGCTGATCGACCGGCCGACCGAGGACATGGCGGTCGTCATCCAGCGCGAGGAGATCACGATCCCGCCGGTGAAGTCGGCGATGCTGCCCGGCGACATCGGGCTCATCGAGCTGACGACGTTCAGCCGCGTCGCGAGCGACGAGCTGGCCGAGACGATCCGCGAGCTCAAGGCCAAGGGCGCGAAGGGCTTGATCCTCGACCTGCGCAACAACACCGGGGGACTGCTCACCGAGGCGGCGAACGTCAGCAACCTCTTCCTCCCGAAGAAGAAGCTCGTCGTGACGACGGAGAGCCGCGGCGAGGATCCGGAGAAGCTGTACACGCGCCAGGAGCCCCTCGTCCCCTCGGACATGCCGGTCGCGGTGGTGATCAACCGCTTCAGCGCC
>CAZQHA010000722.1:0-2069 GCA_964592795.1 uncultured Planctomycetaceae bacterium
GAACCCCTGCCCGAAGGCCATGTACCCCTGCGCCGTTCCGCGCTCCGCCCGCGCCGCGATCGCCCAGCGATCGTGGAAGACCTGGCCGGCGTGGAGCTCCCGCGTGCCGAGCAGCGACGTCGTCGCCGTCTCGACTCGCCCGAGCAGCGCGTGCACCTGGCACAGCGGGTGGACCGCCTGCTCGAAGACGATGTTGCGCGGCTCGCGGAACATCCAGTGTCCGAAGTCGCCCGCGTCGAGCTGCATCAACGGAACCGACAGCGTGACCATCACGTGTTCAGGGCGGCCGATCTCTCCCGCGTTGACGCGATCGAGGAGTCGTACGAACGCGGGGTGATGCAGGTTGTTGTGGTTCACGCCGCACGGCAGGTCGCGCTCGCGCGCGATCTGGGCCAGCTCGCGCGCCTCTGCGCTCGAGAGCGCCAGCGGCTTCTCGACGAAGAGCCCGATGCCCTGCCCCAGGAGCTCGCGAGCCAGCGTCACGTGCAGGTCGGGCGGCGTGCACAGGTGCGCGATCGTCACGCCCAGGCGCGGCAGCTCCTCGATGCGCTCGACCGCGTGGGGGATCCCGTACCGCTTCGCCAGGCTCTCCGCGCGGGCCCGGTCGCGGTCGCAGACGGCGACGAGCGAGACGCCGTCGATGCCGGCGAGCACGCTCAGGTGGAAATCCGCGATGAACCCGGCGCCGACGATGGCCACGCGCGCGGGTGAGGCGATCGGATGGGTCGTCACGCGGAGCGTCGTCTCGCCGGCCTGTGCAGCGGTCCGGCGGGCGGACATGTTAGGGCTGGACTGCGCGTGCTCAACGCCGCGCGCGGTGGAGGGGGAAGCCATGAGGACGGCGACGAGCGCGCGAGAACCGGCGCGCGCGCCTTCTTTTCGGCGGCCATGCGCCCGCGAATGGACCGCCGCTCGACCCCGGAAAGAAATCAGATAAGCGCTTATGCGTCGCTCCAGCGTGGCCGAAAAGAGGGCATCTCCTCCTTCTTGGGGCCCGGCAGCGCCACCTCGTGTGTCGTTGTCGGGCCCTCTTTTTCCGGGTTGTGGCCGTGTTTCGCCCGCTTGATGCCGCGATTCGCCGCGCTAGCATCAGGTCTTGGAACCAATCCCCAACCGGATTCACGGCAGGCGGGAACCGCCGCCGCTGAACGCGACGCGGAAGATTCTTCGCGCGATCCCCGCCCACGCCGGGTCGCCGATCTCCGCCAGGAGGCGCTCGCGATGAGCTACCACGATCTGCGCGAGGGGCTCACGTTCGACGACGTGCTCCTCGTCCCGCGCCACTCGGACGTCGTCCCGCGCGACGCGCGCCTCGCCACCCGCTTCTCGCGCGGCGTGAACCTCTCGATCCCGATCACGTCGGCGGCGATGGACACCGTCACGGAGGAGAAGCTCGCCGTCGCTCTCGCCCGCGAGGGCGGCATCGGCGTCATCCACCGCAACCTCACGATCGAGGGCCAGATCCGCGAGGTCGACAAGGTCAAGCGCTCGGCGAACGGCGTCATCCTCGATCCGGTGACGCTGGCGCCGACCGCGACGATCCGCGAAGCGCGCGAGATCATGACGCGGCACAACATCTCGGGCTTGCCGATCGTCGAGGGCAAGACGGTCGTCGGCATCCTCACGCGCCGCGACTGCCGCTTCCAGACGAGCGACGACACGCCCGTCGGACGGTTGATGACGCGCGAGAACCTCGTGACCGCGCCGCCGGGAACGTCGCTCGAGGAGGCGCGCCAGCTCCTGTACAAGCACAAGGTCGAGAAGCTGATCATCGTCGACAAGGCGATGAAGCTCCACGGCCTGATCACGATGAAGGACGTCGACATGCTGGCGGCGTTCCCGAACTCGGCGACCGACAAGCGCGGACGGCTGCGCGTCGCCGCGGCCGTCGGCGTGCTCGATTACGAGCGCTGCGAAGGGCTCGTCAGCGCGGGCGTCGACGTCTTGGTGGTCGACACCGCGCACGGCCATTCCTCGAACGTGATGACGACGGTGAAGGAGCTGAAGCGCCGCTTCGACGTCGACGTCGTCGCGGGCAACGTCGCGACGGCCGAGGGAGCGCGCGATCT
>CAZQHA010000723.1:0-2046 GCA_964592795.1 uncultured Planctomycetaceae bacterium
GGCGGGGGCAGCGACTTCACGCTCGACGCGACGTCGCTGATCGACGGCGCGACGTGGGAGATCAATCGCCCGATCGAGTTCACGTTCACCGAGGACGTCGACTTCTCGACCGTGAACCAGAACTCGATCAGCGTGCGTCAAGTCGGCGGAGGGCCGGCGACCGGCACGTTCACGCTGATCGACTCGCGCACCGTTGCGTTCCGTCCGGCATGTCCGACGTCGGCCGACTTCTCCGACGCGGGCCTCCTGCCCGGCGGAGTCACGTACGAAGTGGTCGTGCGCGGCGCAGACAGCGGCTCGAGCGTGCATTCGACGTCGGGCGAGGCGTTGGGTTCGGAGCAGACGCTGCACCTTGTCACTCCGACGTCGACTTTGCCGACGGCGCTGTTCATCGACGGCGGACTTGGTCCGCCGCGCGCGGTGATCGGCAGCCCGGGCGGAAGCTACGTCGAGAAGGGCGGCGATCCGCAAGCTCGCGAGTACTTCGAGGACCCCGCCAACCCGGAGACGGGCGCGAGCACACCGGCGAGCTTCGAATCCCAGCTCAACCTGTACAGCGACATCGACAGCCGCGTTTCGATCTTCCTGGTCGTCAACCAGCCGGTCGATCCCAGCTCGAGCAACATCAACTCCGAGAACGTGCGGCTGCAGTACGACACGCTCACGGGCTCGCCGACGGTGTGGGCCGATGTTCCGCACTCGGTTCAGCTCGTGGCGAACTGCACGGAAACCGGCGCGGTGCTGAAGATCGTCCCCAGCGGCATTTTGCCGCAGGGCCGTCGCGTGCGGGTCGTGTTGGGGTCGCTGTTCAACGACATCGTCGGCAACGGCAACGTCGTCTCGCTGCCGGTGGCGTCGTTCAAGGTCGGTCAAGCGCTCGATCCCGCGCCGCCGCACGACCCGGGCGACGGCGCCGACGAGATCCTCGAGGAATTCGTCGTGGGCGGCGACGATCCGGGCTCGCTCGAGGACAGCGAAGCGGCGTTCTCCGAAGCTCGAGCCGTGTGGAGCGGCGGGCGACTGACCGCGGCCTTTGCGTTCGACGGAACCGGAGGCCCCGGTCCGGATGGATTCGTCTGGGAGATCGGAACGCAGGGTGCCGTCGCGACGGAGACCGCGATCCTGGACACGACGTTCACGCAGATCACGAACCCCGACAACACGTTGTCGACGTCGGTGGTCAACGGTCGCGTCGACATCAAGGACCTCACGATCTGGCCGAACGGACGGCTCGTCGTGCAGGGTCCGAATCCGTGCACCATCCTCGCGTCCGGCACGGTCACGATCCACGGCAAGTTGATCGTGACGGGCAGCAATCACGTCGGCGTGCAGTGCTTCAGCTGCGCACACATTCCCTCGGCCGGCGCCGCCGGCCAGGCCGGTGGAGGAGCCGGCGGCGTCGGCAGTCCGCTCACCAGCCAGTCCGATCCGCAGGGTTTGCCCGGGTTCGGCGCGTTCGCTCAGCCGAACGGCGGCGGGGGAGGCGGCGAGAGCGGGTACAGCGACGGCGGCGTCAACTCTCGTCGCGCCGGCGGCGGAGGAGGCGGATCGTTCGGCCACAGCACGATGCGTCCGATCCCGAACCCGGACGGGTGCCCGGACCAGGACATCATCGGCCTCGACGGCGAGCCCGGATTCAACGGCTCGATCGGCAACGAGAACTTCACGAACAGCGGTCCGATCAGCGGACCGAACCAGCAGCCGAAGGGCGGCTACCTCGGACCGAAGCCTTTCGTCGACGTCGACGAAGGCGGCGATCTGTTGGACGAGAACGACTTCTGGGGCACGATGATCACGCAGTCGGGAGAGCTGATCCGAGGCGAGCTCACGCGCGCATGGGCCGGCGCCGGCGGCGGCGGGGGCGGCGACTCGGTGAAGACGCAGACGTGGCCGCAGATTCCGTACACCGTGGCCGAGAACGACAAGGGCTGCGGCGGCGGCGGGGGCGGGGGCTCGCTGACGATCCTGGCGCTGGGCGACATCAAGATCGTCGGCTCCGGCGCGATCGACGCCTCGGGCGGAACGGGCGGAGGCGGTGGGAACACG
>CAZQHA010000724.1:0-2038 GCA_964592795.1 uncultured Planctomycetaceae bacterium
CGATCTTCGCGCGCACGCCGGGCAGGTAGCGCTCGAGCGCCGCCAGCGTGTCCTCGACGAGCCGCGCCTTGTGCGCTTCGTACTGCGCGTCGGAGAGCGAGCGCCAGTCGCCGTAGTTCGCGTTCGTCGAGCTGACGATCGTGTAGCGGTTCGAGCCCGGCCGGGTCTTCGGGTAGTAGAACGAGAACGTGCGGCTCGCGCCGTGCAGGTCGCACAGCGCGCGCGCGTCGAACGTCGACCGGGTGGAGCTGAACAGGAGATCGGTGACGAACGGGATCGACTCGCCCTCGGCGACGCCGAGGTACACCTGCGTGCTCGAGTTGTTGAGGCGCACGTCGCGCACGCCGCTCGCGAACGCCTCGGAGAAGTGCTCGCGGCCGACGAGCGTCTCCACCGTGGTCTTGAGGCTCGCGTTCGAGATCACGGCGTCGGCGGCGATGAACCGGCCGTGCGCCTCGATGCCGGCCACGCTCCCGCCCTCGACGCGGATGCGGTCGACCTGCACGCGGTTGTAGAGCTCGACGCCGCCCGCGCGCAGCTCGAGCTTCATCGCCCCGATCAGCCGGTCCGTCCCGCCGGAGAAGGTGAACACGCCCTGGCTCATGAAGTTGCCGAACACGATGCCGTACGCGATCGCCGGATCGTCGAGCGCGGACCCGTTCGCGTACGCGATCGGCTCGAGCAAGAGCCGGTGCACGTCGTTGCGGCCGGGGAAGTGGCGCTCGAAGAGGTCCGCGACCGTGTCCGTGCTCGGACCGAAGAAGTCCATCGCGCGGATCTCGGCGAAGAACGCCTTCACGCTCGCCGGAGCGACGCCGAAGCGCTGGATCAACGCCTGCGTGAAGTCCTCCTCGGTGAACGTCGTCTCGAGCGCGAACTGCGGGTTGTCGAAGCGGATCGAGTCGAGGCGCACGATCGACTCGGCGATCTCCTTGTTCCAGTACTTGCGGCACGTCTTCTTCATGCCGACGGGGAAGCCGTGCAGCGAGACGTCGAACACGTGACCGCCGCGCCGTTTGAACCACGTCGCGAGTCCGCCGAAGTTGTAGTGCTGCTCGAAGAGCGCGACCTTGTGTCCCGCGCGTGCGAGCACGTTGGCCGCGGTGAGCCCCGCGAGCCCGCTGCCGATCACGACGAGGTCATAGCGCTCGCGCGCGCCGCGCAACGGATCGACGCTCGTCGGCGCCTTGCCGTCGCGGCTGCCCTTGTAGTACTTGCGCTCGGGTTGCACGTCAGTTCGCGATGAGGGCGTGGCGGTTCGCCATCGTGATGCCGGAGAGCAGCGCGCCGACGACGCCCAAGAGTCCTTGGTCGGTGCCGATCAAGTGCAGACCGGCGACGTCGGTCTCGCCGCTGCGATGCTTTCTCGGGCTGCCGTACACGGCGCCGCCGATCCGGCCCGTGTAGTGGTGGATCGTGCGCGGCGTGAACGCGTCGCGGAAGCGGGTGTGCGGCCGGGGATCGGGAGCGAAGCGCGACGCGGAGTCGAGGAGCACGTCGACGGCGGCGTCCTTCGCGCGCGCGTAGGCTTCGGGCTCCAGATCGATCCAGCTCTCGAAGTTCGCGATGGCGGTGACGCGCAGGACGCCTTCGGTCGCCGGCGTCTCGCCGCGGTAGTTGTCCGACGCGCAGATGACGCCGCTGTCGACGTCGATCAACGCCGCGGGCTTCCGATAGCGGAAGCCGTTGCCGGAGTGGAAGAACGTGATCGTCGCGTCGAGGCCGAGGCTCGCCATCGGCTTGTCGGTGATCGAGATCGTCTCGAAGAAGGACAGAGGGCCGATCTCGGCCGCGGGCACGTCGCGCCCCTGGAGGCGCATCGTCTCCGGCCAACCGGCGGACGAGAGCACCTCGTCGGCCGCGAGCTCGCTGCCGTCGTCGAGCACGACGCCGCGGACGCGCCCGTGCTCGACCGCGATGCGCGCGACGCCCGTGTTCATGCGGAGCTCGCCGCCCAGCTCGCGGTAGCGCTTCACGAGCAGATCGAGCAAGCGCTTGATGCCGCCCTCGGGCCGCGCGAAACCCTCGAGGAAGATGC
>CAZQHA010000725.1:0-2035 GCA_964592795.1 uncultured Planctomycetaceae bacterium
TCGCGTACGTCGCGAGCGCGGCGTCTTGCGGCACGAAGCGCGCGTCGCCGCGCTCGATTCGATCGAGCGCTTCGACCGCCGCGTCGCCGCCGAGACGCGCGAGCCTCACGAGGAGCTCTCCCGCGGTCTCCGCGTCGCCGATCGGCGTCTGCTTCGTGACCAGGACGTCGCCCTCGTCGAGCGCGAGCACCATGCGCTGCACGCTGACGCCCGTGTACGGATCTCCCGCGAGGATCGCGGCTTGAATGGGGGAAGCGCCCCGGTGTCGCGGAAGGATCGACGCGTGCACGTTGAGCGCGCCGTGCGGCGCGACACCCAGCACATCCGGCTTCAGGATCTCGCCGTAGCTCGCGACGAGGAGGACCTCCGGCGCGATGTCCTTCAGCGCGGCGACGAACTCGGGCTCGCGCGCGCTCTTCGGCTGGAGCGTCGCGATCGAGCGTCGCTGAGCCAGCTCGACGAGCGGCGACATCTCGATCCGCCGTCCGCGCCCCTGCGGGCGGTCGGGGCGCGTCACGAGCGCGGCGACCTTGTGCGAGCTCGCGAGGACGCGCTCGAACACCGGCACGGCGAAGGGCGGCGAGCCCATGAAGACGAGTCGCATGTGCTGCTTCGAACGTGCGGGGAGCTCGGCCCCGCGGCGGCGCGCGATCTTAGAGATGCGGCACGATCGCCGCCTTCAAGCGATCGTAAGCTTGCGCGCCGACGATCTGCTTCGCGACCTCGCCGTTCTTGATGACGAGGAACGTGGGGATCGCGGTGATGCCGTAGCGCGAGGGCACCTCGGTGTTGTCCTGCGTGTTGAGCTTGACGACCTTCAGCTTGCCTTGGAACTCGCTCGCGAGCTTGTCGACGTACGGCCCCATCGCCTTGCACGGCCCGCACCACTCGGCCCAGAAGTCGACCAGCACCGGTGTGTTGCTCTGCATGACCGCCGTGTCCCAAGTGCTGTCGGTGACGTCGAGTGCGTTGCTCATGAGGATGTTCGCTCGCGAATCGTGATCGAAGGAGGATGGGGAAGGGCCAATATGGGACCTGTTCGCGGGGACGTCCACCCCCGCGCGGGCCTCACGCGGGGTTCGGAGCCGCCTCGGCCTCGTTCTCCTCGGGGGCGGGCAGCTCGTCGTCGAAGAGCGACGCGTCGACCACCTCCTCGATGTCGATCGCGTGCTCGGGCTTGAGCCGGATCGAGATCTCGCCGCGGTAGTCCTCCTGCACGACGCCCACGAGGCCGAGCTTCACGAGCTCGAGCAGCGCGCAGAACGATCCGACGAGCGACTCCTTCGTCGGCGATTCGTCCAAGGTGAACAAGAGCTCGCGCAGCGTGACGTCCCCGCGCTCGCGGATGCGATGCGCGAGCTCGTGCACGTAGAAGCGCAGCGGCCGCGGATCGGCCGTCACGCGGTGCGGACGATTCGCGAGCGTCTCGCGCATGAGCTTCGAGAACGCGGCGAGGAGGTCCCAGCACGTGAGCTCCCCGAGGTCGAGGGCCGGCTCGGCGTCCTTCGGGCCGCCTTCGTGCGCGCCGCGCGCATGCTGCAGCGCGCGTTCCTCGTATCGCGACCCGAGCGCGTCCGACGCTTCCTTGAACTTGCGGTACTCGATCAAGCGCTGGATCAGCTCGTCGCGCGGGTCGAGGTCGGTCTCGAGGTCGACGTCGTCGCGCGGCAACAGCGAGCGCGACTTGATCGACATCAGCGTCGCGGCCATCACGAGGAAGTCGCCCGCGAGCTCGATGTCGAGCTCGCGCATCGCTTGCAGGTACTCGAGGTAGCCCGCGACGACGCGCGAGATCTCGATCTCGTGGATCTCGACCTCCTGCTCGCGCACGAGGTGGAGCAAGAGATCGAGCGGGCCTTGGAAGACCCGTTCGAGCTTGACCGTGTAGACGTCGCTCACTACACGCCTCCGATCGGAACCAGGCGCTTCATGAGCTCGATGACCGTCGCCACGCTCGACCAAATCAAACGGTTGAATCCCGGGCTCAGGAGCAGCAGTCCGAAGTGACATTGCGCAAGCGCCTGTCTGATCTCGG
>CAZQHA010000726.1:0-2031 GCA_964592795.1 uncultured Planctomycetaceae bacterium
TGTTCGAACGCTGGATCCGGACGTGGCCCGAGCAGTGGGCTTGGCACCAGCCGCGCTGGCGCACGCGGCCGTCTTTACAAAGACATGATGAAGACTTGGCCCGCTGCTGATGCGCTCGCTCTACTACGTCGGACCATGAAGAGATCCAGGATTCTCGTCGTGGACGACGAGCCGGACCTCGTCGAGCTCGTCCGGCACCACCTGGTGCGCGAGCACTACGAGGTCGTGACCGCCGGCGACGGCGAGACCGGCCTCGCGGAGGCGCGGCGCAAGCTCCCCGACCTCGTGGTCCTCGACCTGATGCTCCCGGGCATCGACGGGCTCGAGGTCTGCCGGCGCCTGCGCTCCGACACGCGCACGAGCCACATCCCGATCGTCATGTTGACCGCGAAGGGCGAGGAGTCCGACGCCGTGATCGGGCTCTCGCAGGGCGCGGACGACTACGTGCGCAAGCCCTTCGGCATCCGCGAGCTCGTCGCGCGCATCGCGACGCGCTTGCGCGCCTCCGAGAGCCGCGCGCCCTCCGAATCGCAGAAGGTCACGCGCTTCGGCGAGCTCGTGATCGATTCCGTGAAGCACGAGGTGCTCCTGGGCGATCAACCGATCGAGCTGACCGCGACCGAGTTCAAGCTCCTGCGACACCTCGTCGCGAACCGCGGGCGCGCGTTCTCGCGCAACGAGCTGCTCAACGCCGTGCTCGGCCAGGACGTGTTCGTCATCGACCGCAACGTCGACGTCCACGTCGCGACGCTGCGCAAGAAGCTCGGGCCCTATGGGCGGCACATCCTCACGCTGCGCGGCGTCGGCTACAAGTTCCGCGAGAGCCCCGAAGCCGGGGACTGAATCGTGCGCTGGAACTCGCTCTCCGGGCGGATCTTCGCGGCGCTCGCGCTCCTGCTGGCCGCGCTGCTCGCGACGGCGTCGATCCTGGGTGAGCTGCGGATTCGCCGCTTCCACATGGCCGAGGTGGAAGCGCGCCTCTCGATGGCGACCGAGCTCCTCGCGACGCCCGCGACCGGTGTCCTCACCGGTCGCATCGAGCGGTCCGGCATCGAGCGCGAGATCCGCGAGCTCGCTCGCGCCACGCAGCTGCGGCTGACCGTCATCGCTCTCGACGGCACCGTCGTCGCGGACAGCGAGGCGCCGTTGCCGCTCCCGAACCACGCCGACCGCGCGGAGCTGATCGAGGCGCGCGAGACGGGGCGGGGGAAGGGCGAGCGCCGCAGCAGCTCGACCGGACACCGCACGCACTACTACGCCGCACGCATCGACGCGGACGGCCAGCCGGTCGGCTTCACGCGCGCCGCGGCCGAGCTCTCCGCGATGGAGGCGTCGATCGGGGCGCTCCGCAAGAGCGTCGTCGTCGGCGGCTTGTTCGCTCTGAGCGCGGGCCTCATCGCGTCGTTCGCGCTCGCGCGCTGGCTCGCGCGGCCGCTCGAGCGCATCCAGGAGGAAGCCGAGCACGTCGCCGAAGGCGGCGAGATGTCGGGCGTCGTCGCGGGCCCCACCGAAGTTCGCGAGCTGTCGCAGTCGCTGCGGTCGATGGCGCGCGAGCTGCGCGCGCGCGTCGAGACCACGCAGCGCGCGCAGAGCGAGATGCAGGCGATCCTCTCGGGCATGACCGAAGGCGTCGTCGCGGTCGACACGCGCGAGCGCGTGCTCTTGATGAACGACGCGGCGTCCAAGCTGCTCGGGCTCGACGCTCCGCTCCCGCCCGGCGCCGCGCTGTGGGAGAAGCTGCGCTTCCCCGAGCTCGAGAGCGCGCTGCGCTCGGCGCTGGGATCGCAGGGGACGTGGCACGGCGACGCGACGTCGCCGCGCGGCGACGGGCGCACGCTGGCGCTGTCGGTGGCCCCGGTCGGCCACGCGGCCGGCAACGGGGCGAGTGGCTTCCTCGGCGTCGTCGCGCTGATCTCGGACGTGACGGCGATCCGCCGTCTCGAGCAGGTGCGGATCGACTTCGTCGCGAACGTCAGCCACGAGCTGCGCACGCCGCTCGCGGCCGTGATGGGCGCGCTCGAGACGCTCGGC
>CAZQHA010000727.1:0-2023 GCA_964592795.1 uncultured Planctomycetaceae bacterium
GGAGTTTCGTGCCGCATCTGCCGGCTACGAACGATGCACGGTGACCACTTGGGCTACGCCGATAGAGCGTGGACCACACGTCGAAACCATTGCACTCGAGCCGACCATCGAATGCCGCGGGACGCTGCGATTGCACAGCGTCGGCGCAACGCCGACTCGTGGACAGAGTGGCTATGCCATACCGTACGCGCAAGTCCAGTTGATTCCGGAGAGCGGGGACCACCTCACCGTTCTCGTGAATGAGATCTCGTCCGATCCACTCAACATCGAGAACGTACCCTGCGGCACATATCGAGTCGTGATGTCTGCGAGTCCGTGCGGATTCCACTCTCCTGGCGAACTCGCGAATCCGCTGATCGTCGAAATTCGTGCGCCACTTGTAGAAGCGCAGCTTGAAGTGGATGGCGCAGGAACCATCGAACTGGACGTTCGCTACGACTCCGGATCGCCCTATCACGGCCCCCTTTCACTCGTGTTGTTACGCGGCGCCGCTCAACCCGGCAAGGAAGAAGGGTTTGAAGGCCCTGGTGGTCAAGTCTTCTTCGGCAGCCGACCGTACGTGGTTCCGTTTCTGGATCCCGACGAATACACTGTGTGGATGCTCGACAGCGGCATTGTTGCGCAGGACGGCAAGACGCTCACTGTTGCGTATGCTCGGCCGAATCAGCGAACTGTCGTGCCGTTCACAGTTCAGACTCGTAAGTAAGCCGCCACATCGACGAAATGGCGACAAATTGCCCGCGCGCGGTTCTCACAACGGTACGTTCCCGTGCTTGCGCACCGGACGGTCCTCGTGCTTCGTCTTCAACAACTCGAGCGAGCGAATCAGCATCGGTCGCGTCCGTGACGCTTCGATCACGTCGTCGACGAATCCGCGCGCCGCAGCTTTATACGGATTGTTGAACGTCGCCTCGTACTCGGCGGCCTTCTGCGCTTCCGTCGCTGCGGGATCCTTCGACTTCTCGATCTCGCGGCGGTGAATGATCTTCGCGGCGCCCGCGGCTCCCATCACCGCGATCGTCGAGCTCGGCCACGCCAAGTTCACGTCGGCGCGCACGTGCTTCGATCCCATGACGTCGTACGCGCCGCCGTACGCCTTGCGCGTGATCACGGTCAGCTTCGGCACCGTCGCTTCGCAGTACGCGTAGAGGAGCTTCGCTCCATGTCGAATGATGCCGCCGTACTCCTGCGCAGTGCCCGGCAAGAAGCCCGGCACGTCCTCGAACGTCACGATCGGGATGTTGAACGCGTCGCAGAAGCGGATGAAGCGCGCGCCCTTCACCGACGCGTCGATGTCGAGGCAACCGGCGAGCACCGACGGCTGATTCGCGACGATGCCGACCACGCGGCCGCCGAGGCGCGCGAAGCCCACGATGATGTTCATCGCGAACTCGCTCTGCACCTCGAGCCACGAGCCGACGTCGACCACCTTCTCGATCACGCGGTGCATGTCGTACGGCTTCTGCGCGTCGAGCGGCACGAGCTTGTCGAGCTCCGGATCGCAGCGATCGTGCGGATCGTCCGTCGGAATGAACGGCGCCTCCTCGGCGTTGTTCAGCGGCAAGTACGACATCAAGCGGCGGATCAGCGCCATCGAGCTCTTGTCGTTCGACGAGCTGAAGTGCGCGACGCCGGACTTCGCGTTGTGCACGTGGGCGCCGCCGAGGTCCTCGCTCGTCACGTCCTCGTGCGTCACCGTCTTCACGACGTCGGGACCGGTGATGTGCATGTACGACGTGCCCTCGACCATGCACACGAAGTCCGTGATCGCGGGCGAGTACACCGCTCCGCCCGCGCAGGGCCCTAGGATCGCGGAGATCTGCGGGATCACTCCCGACGCGCGCGTGTTGCGCCAGAAGATCTCGGCGTAGCCGCCGAGCGAGCTCACGCCTTCTTGGATGCGCGCGCCGCCCGAATCGTTGAGGCCGATCAAGGGCACGCCCACCTTGAGCGCCATGTCCATGACCTTGCAGATCTTCTCGGCGTGCGTTTCGGAGAGCGATCCGCCGAACACGGTGAAGTC
>CAZQHA010000728.1:0-2023 GCA_964592795.1 uncultured Planctomycetaceae bacterium
CCTCGTGTACTCGACCTGCAGCATCGAGCCCGAGGAGAATCACCGCCGCGTGGTTGCATTCCTCGGAACGCAGCCCGATTTTGAGCTGGAGAGTGAGCTCGACGCCCTACCCGACCCGCGCGGAGAGCGAGGCCCCGTCGACGGCGGGTACGCCGCGCGTCTGCGGCGGCGCTGAGGCCCGATGAGCCGCGCAGAGAGCGCTCCGCGCCGCGCGCTCGTCACCGGCGCATCCTCGGGAATCGGAGCGGCGGTCGCGCGCGCCCTCGCCGCGCGCGGAGATCGCGTCGCGCTGCTCGCACGGCGCACCGAGAAGCTCGAGGCGCTCGCGGAGGAGATCGCGCGCGAAGCGCAGCACCGGCCGATCTGCGTGCCCTGCGACGTCCGTCGCCCGGACGACATCGCGCGCGCGTTCGAGATCGTGGGCACGCAGCTCGGCGCGCTGGACCTCCTCGTGAACAACGCCGGCGTCGGCTACCGGGCGCGCGTCGAAGAGCTCGACCCCAAGATCGTGCGCGACCTCTTCGACACGAACGTGGTCGGGCTCCTCCACTGCTGTCAGGCCGCACTGCCGCTCCTGCGCCGCGGCACGCGGCCCGTCGTCGTCAACATCGCGTCGGTCGTCGGGCGCCGCGGCATCCCGGGCCAGTCGGTGTACTCCGCGAGCAAGGCCGCGGTGATCTCGATCAGCGAGGCGCTGCGCATCGAATGGCGTCACGAGCACATCGAGGTGTGCACGCTGAACCCGGGCCTGACCGCGACCGGTTTCTTCGAGGCGCAAGCCAACCCGGCGGGCCTCGCCGATCCCGACATGTCGCGCTCGGCCGGACCCGCGGACGTCGCCGCGCACGTGCTCGAGCTCGACCGCGCTCCGCGCCCGGAGCTGTGGCTGCGGCGCAAGTGGAGATGGCTCTCGCTGCTCTCGCTCGTCGCCCCGCGCACGTCGGATCGCGTGCTGCGCGATCGCTTGGGCTGGAGCCCCGAGCGCTGATCCCCGGCTCCGCGCGCCGAGCTCAGTTCGGGTCTTCGAGCGGATCGAGCGGCGCCTTCTGCAGATCCAAGAGCACCGCGGCGTCGCCCGCGTCGAAGATCGACGACCACTCGCCGTTCTGTGCTTCGCCCTCGGGAGCCGCTTCGGGCAGCGGGGCCGCGGGTTGTACGCGCAAGTTCGTCTCGAGCCACTTGCGGTTCGTGCGCACGGTCCCGACGACCGGCGAGATGTGCATGTCGGTCTCCGACGCGAGCAACCCGAGCACCTCCGCCGGCACCATCGCGGGCATGCAGATCGTGAGCACGTTGCCGAACTTGCCGATCGGAACGACGCAGTTCTCGATCAGCATCTGCGGGTCGATCTTCTCGCGCGCCTTCGGATCGGCGTCGTACATGTCGACCGGCAGGAACGGCAGTCCGTACAGCTCGCACACGACGCGCGAGAGCTCCCAGTCCGACACCAAGTTCGCGGACACGAGCGCTTCGGGGAACGGCAGGTTGCCGCGACCGCTGAACTGCAGCGCCTCGCGCAGCGATTGAGGATCGACGAGGCCGCGCTCGGCGAGGACTTCCGCCAAACGGTTGTATTCGAGTCGCTGGTTGCTCTTCACGGGACGGCGCGCGGCTGCAGGCGTGCGATCGGAGTCGGGGACCTGCGCTTCGCAGGATCCTGTATCGGCGCCCGCGCGGCGGCTCTGGAGCACGAGAGCGCGGAAACGAATTCACGCTCGCGTAAAAAAACCGCCCCAAAGCCCCCCGTCGGCCGCTCCCCGACGGCGGCGTTCTCCATCGCGGCCCACGGCTTCGCGCGCGGCGCGAAGCGCGCGGGACGCGCGGCCCTACACGTCGAGGTTCGTCGCCTCGAGCGCGTGCCGGTCGATGTAGTCGCGCCGCGCCTCGACGCCGTCGGACATCAGGATCGTGAAGATCTCGTCCGCGGTCATCGCGTCTTCCATCTCGACCTTGTAGAGGGTGCGCCGCGCGGGATCCATCGTCGACTCCCACAGCTGCGCGGCGTCCATCTCGCCGAGGCCCT
>CAZQHA010000729.1:0-2020 GCA_964592795.1 uncultured Planctomycetaceae bacterium
GCGGTCACCACCGCAGGTGACGTGAACGGCGACGGGTACAGCGACGTGATCGTCGGCGCGTCCTTCTACGACAACGGCGAAGTCGACGAAGGTCGCGCCTTCTTGCACCTGGGCTCGTCGAGCGGACTTTCCGTCGCTCCGAGCTGGACGGCGGAGAGCGACCAAGCCGGCGCGCTCTTCGGCACGTCCGTGTCGACCGCGGGCGACGTGAACGGCGACGGGTACAGCGACGTCATCGTCGCCGCGCCCAACTACGACAATGGTCAGGCGGACGAGGGTCGTGCGTTCGTTTACCTAGGCTCGTCGAGCGGTCTATCCGTCAGTCCGAGCTGGACGGCGGAGAGCGATCAGGCGAGCGCGGTCTTCGGCGCGTCCGTGTCGACGGCCGGCGACGTGAACGGCGACGGCTTCGCAGACGTGATCGTGGGCGCGTCCAGCTTCGACGGAGGTCACACGAACGAGGGTCGCGCCTTTGCCTACTACGGCAACGAAGGCCGCGGAGGCTGGACACTCGCGCCGCAGCAACGCCGCTCGAACGACGCGGCGCCGATCGAACTGCTGGGTCGCTCGATCGACAAGAACCAGTTCCGGATTCGTCTTGACGTCGCACACGAGCTCGCGGGGTTCGCTTGGGCGAGTGGCGCGACGCCGAAGGCACGACTGGAGTGGCAAGTGAGGCCGCTGCGTGTGTCGTTCTCCGGCGCCACGGAATCGGGCGCGGAGCAGACGTTCACGGGCTCGCCATTGACGTTCAACCAGCTCGTCGAGTTCGTTTCGACCGCCAGCGCATCGCTCCCGTTCGGTATTGCGCACCACGTCGCCGCGGGCGCGTACCACTGGCGCGCGCGCGTGCGCACGAACAACCCCGTGTTCCCAGTGACGCCGTGGACCACGATTCCCTGGAACAACGTCACCGAAACGAAGCTTCGAGCGGGCCGTCGGCCGACATTCGCGCTGTCGAAATGAGGCGAGCGGCAGCCGCGGTCAACACGGCCTGCGCCTAGATCGAGTCGAGCCCCCACACGAAGGGCGCGAGCGGCAGCGCGCCGCCCCAGCCCTCGACTTTCCGAGCGACGGATCGCGCGAGCTCGATTTCGCCGCGCGCGGCGAACAGGAGCTCGAGCACCTCGCTCGGCGTCGCTTCCCAACGCGAGCGCGGGCCGATCAGCCGGAGCTTGTCCGTCGATTCCGCGCGCACTCCGCGGCGTCGATCGAGCCGCGCCGCGCACAGGTTCGCTGCCGCGAGCGGATCGACGAGCTTCGCGAGGCCCAGGATGCCGGTCGATGCGGCCGCGCCGGCGGCCGTGAGCCGCGTGTGCAGGTCCTTCGCCGACGGTGGCGCCATCACGTAGAGATCGCGCTCCTCGCCGCGCGCCTTGCGCCGCTCCATGTGGGCGCGCACGAGCATCGTCACCGTCTGCGCGTCGCCGGCCCATTCGTGAACGACGTCGCGCAGATCCTTGCCGCGGCCGACGCAGCTGTACGCCGTCAGCCGGCCCCAGCGCTCGCACACGAGCACTTCCATGTCCGGTGCTTCGAGCAACGCCCGCGTTTCGTCGATCTCGCGCGAAACGCGCTCGGGGTGCATCGAGTAGAGCTCGTGGATCGACGGCGCGTCGTCTGCGGCGAGCTCGCGCACACCCGCCGGCTCGGGGAGCTTCGACGCGACGTCGAGTGCGATCGCGAAATCGACCTCGGCGCCGAACGGCTGGTAGCCGCGGTGCGTGTAGAACGCTTGGTCGTCGCCCCACAAGATCGCGATCATCGCTCCGTGCGCGGCGAGCTTCTCCTCGGCGCGCGCGAGCACGCGCGATGCGAAGCCGCGGCCGCGGAAGTCGGGATGCGTCACCACCGAGCCGATGAAGCCGGCCCGGACGCGCACGTCGGGCAGCACGAGCTCGCGCTCGATCATCGCGCACGCCGAGCGCACCTCGCCGTCTTCCTCGATCGACACGATCTCGCCGCGCGCGTCGTCGCCGAACACGAGCGGGTACTCGCGCGCGAGATCGCGCTCCTCGCC
>CAZQHA010000730.1:0-2014 GCA_964592795.1 uncultured Planctomycetaceae bacterium
CGCGGCGATGCTCTGCTACGTGACGCCGAAGGAGCACCTCGGCCTGCCCGACAAGAAGGACGTCAAGGACGGCGTGATCGCGTACAAGATCGCCGCGCACGCGGCCGACCTCGCGAAAGGCCACGCCGGCGCGGTCGAGCGGGACAACGCGCTCTCCAAGGCGCGGTTCGAGTTCCGCTGGCGCGACCAGTTCAACCTGAGCCTCGATCCCGAGACCGCGCAGGCCTTCCACGACGACACGCTCCCCGCGGAAGGCGCGAAGAGCGCGCACTTCTGCTCGATGTGCGGTCCGCACTTCTGCTCGATGAAGATCACGGAGGACGTGCGCCGGTACGCCGCGGAGCACGGAGTCGACGGCGAAACGGCCCTGCAGCAGGGAATGCGCGAGAAGAGCGCGGAATTCCGCGAGCGCGGCGCCGAGATGTACGTCGCGCCGTAGACCGTCGCTTGTGTGCGCCGCGCCGGAGCGGCACGATCCGCGCCCGGCATGCTCCCCTGGATCCTCGGTGGCGCCGCGGTCTTCGCTCTGCTGTTCGTCACGCGCCGGCGGTTCGCGCGCGCGGTGCTCGTCCCGCTGATCCACACGGTCTATCGCATTCGCGTGACCGGGATCGAGCGCGTGCCCGCCGGCGGAGCGTTGCTCGTCGCGAACCACCTGTCGTTCGTCGACGCCCTGCTCGTCGGCGCGTCGGCGCCGCGGCCGGTGCAGTTCCTGATGCACCGCTCGTTCTTCAGGACGCCGATCGTCGGACGTTTCGCGGCGATGATGGGCGCGCTCCCCGTCGCCGCCGAGGACAGTGTCGACGCGAAGGTGGAGGCGCTCGCGGCGGCGGCGAGCGCGGCCGCTGGCGGTGCGCTCGTCTGCATCTTCGCCGAGGGGGCGATCTCGCGCAGCGGCGCGCTCCTGCCGTTCGCTCGCGGGCTCGAGCGAATCGCGCGCGACGCGAAGGTCCCGATCGTCCCGGTCGGACTGGATCGCGTGTTCGGCAGCATCTTCAGCTTCTCGGGCGGTCAGTTCTTCTGGAAGTGGCCCGAACGGTTGCCTTATCCGGTGGACGTCGCGTTCGGCGAGCCGATGCCGCACGACAGCGAGAGCTGGCGCGTCCGCGACGCCGTCCAAGTGCTCGTCGCGACGACGCGCGAATGGCGCGCGCCGCGCACGCGATCACTCGCGTACCGGTTCGTGCGCAACGCTCGCAAGCGGGCGCGCGCGACCGCGATCGTCGACTCGACCGGCCGGCGGCTGACGTATCGCGAGCTGTTGCGAACCGTGCTGGTCCTGCGCGCCATCTTCGCGCGCCGCATGCCTCCGGAATCCCCCGTCGCCGTGCTGCTTCCGCCGAGCGCGGGCGGCGCGATCGCGAACATCGCGTTGACGGTGCTCGGGAGGCCGACCGTCAACCTGAACTACACGATGTCGAACCACGAGCTCGAGCTGCCGATCGCGAAGGCGCGCGTAGAGCTCGTGCTGACGTCGAGACGGTTCCTCGCGGCGCTCGGCCGCGAGTCCCCGGTCCCGGTGGAGCGCACGCTGTTCATGGAGGATCTGCCCGGGCTCGCGACGCGGATGGACAAGCTCCGCGCGGCGCTCCTGGGGCTCGTCCCGGGACTGTGCCTCGCGCGGCTCCTCGACCCCGTCCGCGACGGCCGCGCGACGGCGACGATCCTTTTCTCGAGCGGCAGCACCGGAACGCCGAAGGGCGTCGTGCTGTCGCACGCGAACATCGCGTCGAACGTGCAGGGCGTCGCGCAGGTCCTCGGGTTCGAACCGACCGACCGCGTGCTCGGCGTGCTGCCGTTCTTCCACAGCTTCGGGTACACGGGGACGCTGTGGACGCCGATCCTGTCCGGCGGCGCGGCGGTCTTCCACCACGATCCGCTCGACGCGAAGACCGTCGGTGAGCTCGTCCAGCGCGAGCGCGCGACGATCCTGATGGGCGCTCCCACCTTCTATCAGGCGTGGCTGCGGCGCATCGATTCGTCGCAGCTCTCCACGCTGCGCCTCACCGTGTGC
>CAZQHA010000731.1:0-2011 GCA_964592795.1 uncultured Planctomycetaceae bacterium
TGCTCTATCCAATTGAGCTATGGGTGCGCGGGGCGCAGGTTGTAGCCCTGACCCCAAGGCCTGTCAAGGCGACGCGCGCCGCGGCGAACCGCGCGAGGCGAGCCGCGGAAGCGGCACGCCCGCGAGCCTTGGAAACGGGTTCCTCAGGAGTACGCTAGGCGCCATGTCGGAAAAGAGCGCGATCGCCCACTTGATCAGCCTGCAGGATCTTTCCGAGCAACAGGTCGCCGATCTCGTCGATCTCTCGATGCGCATGAAGCGCCGTCCGCCCAGCGGACAGCTCTCGGGCAAGAGCGTCGGCCTGCTCTTCTTCCGCGGCTCGCTGCGCACGCGCACGTCGTTCGAAGCGTCCATGCACCAGCTGGGTGGGCACACGATCAACTTGACCGCGTCGTCGGATTTCTGGGAGCTCGAGCCGCAAGCGGGCAGCGTGATGGACGGCCGCGCGCCGGAGCACGTCAAGGACGCCGCGCTCGTGCTGTCGCGCTATGTCGACGCGATCGCGATCCGTCCGGCGCTGGCGGGGCAATCGTGGGCGATGGACCGCCGCGACGCCGTCATCCGCGCCTGGGCCGCGAACGCGCGCGTCCCGGTGATCAACATGGAGAGCGCGATGTGGCACCCGCTGCAGGCGCTCGCCGACCTCATGACGATGCGCGAGGCGCTCGGCAACCTCGCCGGCAAGCGCCTGGCGATCACGTGGACGCACTCGCCGACGCCGGCCAGCTCGGCCGTGACGAACTCGCTGCTCCTCGCCGCGCTGCGCGCGGGGATGAACGTCAAGCTCGCGCACCCGCCCGGATACGAGCTCGACGACCAGGTGCAGTCCGAGGCGATGCGCCTCGCGGAAACGGCGCCGGGGTCGTTCGCGAGCGGCATGGCCGCGAAGGACGCGGTCCTGGGAGCGCACATCGTGTACGCGCGCTCGTGGCAGTCGCTCGAGGACTACGGCAACCCGACGCTCGCCGCGAACCGGCGATCGCGTACGGCCGGCTGGACCGTAGACGAGAGCTTGATGAAGCAGAGCGACAACGGCCGGTTCATGCACGCGATGCCGGTGCGTCGCAACCTCGAGGTGACCGACGAAGTGCTCGACGGCGCGCGCAGCTTGATCTACGAGCAGGCCGAGAACCGCCTGCACTCGCAGAAGGCGCTGCTCACGATGTTGCTCCGCGGCGCGTGAGCGGGCGCGAGCGACGGGAACTCCCTCGATGTCGGCGCCCGATTTCGTCCACCTCCACGTCCATTCCGAGTACAGCCTCCTCGACGGGGCGAACCGCATCGGCGATCTGATCGCCGCGTGCCAGGCCGACGGTCAGCGCGCGCTCGCGCTGACCGATCACGGCAACATGTTCGGCGCGATCGAGCTGTACCAGAGCTGCCAGAAGGCCGGCATCCGTCCGATCGTCGGATGCGAGGTGTACATCGCGCGCAGCTCGCGTTTCGAGCCGCATTCGAAGGCGAAGGGCAACGGCTACCACCATCTCACGCTGCTCGCGCGCGACCCGACCGGATACAAGAACCTCCTGCAGCTCGCGTCGAAGGCGTTCCTCGAGGGCTACCACTTCCGTCCGCGCATCGACCGGCAGCTCCTCTCCGAGCACGCCAGCGGGATCTCGTGCTTGTCGGGGTGCCTCGCGAGCGAGTTCTCGCAGCTGTGTCTCGCGGACAAGGAGCGCGAAGCCGAGGAGCTCGCGGCGGCGTGGCGCGATCTCTTCGGGGCGCGGCATTTCTGGCTCGAGCTGCAGCGCAACGGGCTCGAGATCCAATCGAAGGTGAACGAGGCGCTCGTGCGCATCCACCAGCGCACCGGGATTCCGCTGGTCGCGACGAACGACATCCACTACCTGCGCGCGGAGGACTGCCAGGCGCAGGACGTGCTCCTGTGCATCAACACCGGCGCGAAGCGCTCGGACGCCAAGCGCTTCCGCTTCGACACCGACACGCTGTACTTCCGCACGCGCGAGCAGATGGGCGAGGTGTTCCGCGATCTGCCGCAGACGCTGCAGGC
>CAZQHA010000732.1:0-2010 GCA_964592795.1 uncultured Planctomycetaceae bacterium
ACTCGCACGGCGAGGCGCGGCCAGAGATCGGCGACGGGCGTTCCGCGCAGGGCGGCGAGCTCCTCCAGCGCGTGGACCGAGTGCCGCTCGAATTGGCGGCAGGGTTCGCACGCGAGCGAGTGCTGCGCGTCGCGCTCGGCGAGCGCGGCTCCGTCGAAGCCGGCGGACACGGACCGGCGGAATGCGTCACACGGTGTGCTCATGTTCGTACGGCGCGCGAAGCGCCACCTGTTCGTGTTCCCATCGAGAGCTCGGTCCAGCGCTCTCTCGCGCGCGCCAATCGCGACATGACCGTGCCGACCGGCACGTCGAGCACCGTCGCGATGTCCTCGTACGCCAGGCCGTCGATCTCGCGCAGCACGAGGACCGCGCGGTGCTCGGCGGACAGGTGCGTCAACCGGTCCAAGACGATCTGACGCGCCTCCTCGGCGCCGGCCGAATCGTGCGGGAGCGGCTCCTTGCACGGGATCGTCTCGCGCGCGTGCTCGTCCAATCCCGTCGTCCTGCGGACGAGCTCGCGTTCCTAGCGATGCAGGCCGTGGTTCACGGTGATGCGGTAGAGCCAGGTCGAGAAGCGCGCGCCGCCGGCGAACTGACGCGCGCGCTCGAACACCTTGAGGAAGACTTCCTGTGCCGCGTCCTCCGCGTCGGCGCGGTTGCCGAGCAGCGCGAGGCACGTGCGCTGCACGCGCGGCCCGAAGCAGCGGTAGGCGGCTTCCAACCCGCGCGCGTCGCCGCGGCGCAGGAGCTCGATGTCGGACGGATCGAGATCTTCAGGGCTCAGACGCGGGTCCACGGAAGAGCGGCCCGGATGTTGGACCGGGAGGTGCTCCGGTTCATTCCGAGAATCCCGAACGCCGATCCGACCGATCGCGACGGGTCAGCTCGCCGCGGCGGACGACGTCATTCGGCGCAGCCAGCCGCCGACAGCCATCGAGAGGCCCACTGTCACGAGCGCAACGAACCCCGCGAACGCGAGCTCGAACGGGAAGAGGTTGTGCGACGTCGGATCGCGCGCGACGTCCATCGCGATGCGCACGCACACGGCGGCGATCGGCGCGATCGCCATCGCGAAGAACGTGCTCTTCCAGCGACGAGGCTCGCGGAACTGCAGCACCGCGCTCGCCGCGGCCAGGAAGACGAGTCCCGGTCCGATCAGCGCGCTCGGCACTTCGGCGTCGCGGTAGGGGACCAACCAGTACGTGAGACCGATCGCGATGCACGCGATCGCGGCCGCGCCGATGGCGAGCCAGGGGAATGCTTCGAGCTTCATCGAGGGAGTGCGTGAGCCGCCGCGCGCCGCGATGTCGATTCTACGATCCTCCTCGATCGTGAAGCCCTCGAGGATCGTCACCACCGCAAGACACGTGAACGCGTCGCCGCCGCGATCGGCGTACCACACGCGGTAGAGCATCTGCCGGCGGGTCCAGGCGCCGAAGAAGCGTTCGATCGGTCTCCAGCGGATGCGATCGACGCGCAGACCGCGCGCTTCGAAGTCGTCACGGATCGACTTGCGGTGCCAGCCGACTTGGACGGCGAGGATGGCGACGATCAGGGCGGCGAGCAGCAGCGACGACATGGAGTCCCTTATCGGCGTCCGAGGCCCGTCGCCTTTGAAAGCGCAGGCTTGCAGGCACGCACCGACGAAGCTCCCATACGCCGACCGATGATGATCGCTCGCGCCGCGCTCGGGCTCGCGCTGCTCTGCGGCATGTGCTGGCTGCTCTCGAGTCGCCGCGACCGTTTCCCTTGGCGCGTCGTCCTGTGGGGGATCGCGCTGCAGGTCGCGCTGGGCCTGTGGATCCTGCGCACGGACTCCGGCACCGCGGTGTTCCACGGCATCGCGAGCGGCATGCAAGCGATGGTGTCGCGCACGGTGCCGGGAGCGGAGCTCGTGTTCGGCTCGCTCGCGAAAGCCGACGGACCAGCCGGCTTCGTGTTCGCGTTCGCGGGCACGGGTCTGGTCGTGATCCTGTTCTTCGCGGCGCTGATGGGCGTCCTCTACTACCT
>CAZQHA010000733.1:0-1997 GCA_964592795.1 uncultured Planctomycetaceae bacterium
CGCGTCTCGGGCCACTCGAATCGCAAGAGCGCCGCGCGCAGATCGGCGGTGCTCTCCTGCGCGTGCACCTGCGCGAGCGAGCGCGCGGCGGCGCGAACGACGTCGGGATCTCGATCCTCGCGCACGAGGCGCGCCAGCTCGGTCGCGGCGTCGCGCACGCCGAGCTCGCCGAGCGCGGTCGCCGCGTGCGAGCGATCGAGCGCACCCGGCCGCTTCAGCGCCGCGATCAAGCGGCCGTGCGCGCGCTCCTTCTCGGTTCCCGTGCCCATGCGCGCCAAGAGCTCGCACGCGTGCAGTCGCACGTAGAGCTCGGGATGGTCGATCGCGTCGACGACGGCGCGCAGCGCGGGCTCGCCGATCTGCTCGAGCACCGCCATCGACTGGTTGAACGTCTTGTTGTCCCACGATCCCAGCGCGGCGATCAGCGCGGGCACCGCGGGCTTGCCGATCGCCGCCAGCCGCTTGCGCGCCTCGACGTTCGCGTGCAGGACCGGGAACTGGAACAGCTCGATCAGCCGCTCTATGTCCGCGGGCGAGCTCCCCTCGGGGAGCTCGACATCCACCTTGCCGATCGCCGGACGCGCGTAGTCGACGAGGTTCGCGGGACCGGCGGTCTCGGGCGAAATGTTCTCCGGCGTGACGACGCGCACTTCGGGCTCGGACTCGACGGTCTGCGTCGACGGCGTGATGTCGCTGAACGCGAGGCGGCGCGACTCGAGGCGCCGCGCGAGCTCGGGATGGTGGTCCTCGATCGGGTAGTAGAGCTTGTAGTGCAGCTCGCAGTCGACCTCGCCGGCGGCGATCGTCAGCGGGACGCGGTGCTCGCGCGTCTCACCGGACGGGATCTGCGTGTTGACCGGCAACGTCAAGCCGTACGGACGCTTGTACGGATCGCGGAACGTCATGCGCGAGCGCGCGATCTCGTTGCCGTCCGTGTCGCGGACGACGACCAGCGACTCGACCGAGCGCTGCTTGAGCTCGGTCGGGAAGTTGTGGCCGGCGCCCTTGTTCTTGATCGACACGACGACGTGGTCGCCGTCGATCCTCGCTTCGTAGGCGTACGCGCGACGGAGCTGCGACAGGCTGCGCGAGGCGGGGAAGACGTGGCTCTTCACCGCGCGCACTTCGCCGCCGACCGCGATGGGACGATCGACTTCCGCCATGTGGCAGTCGACGCACGTGCGGTCCGCGAGCTTGCCGTTCGCGGCTTGCTCCCACTGGTACGGCGTGCCGTGGTTGCGGTGGCACGACGCGCAGGCCTCGACGGTGCCGACGCGCGGGTCGAACGCGGTCTTGCACTCGGGCCCGCCGGTGAAGCGGCTGTAGTCCTGCCCCTCCTTCCAGTGGCAGGTCATGCACGTGTTGCCCTCTTCGAGGTTGTGGTGCCTGCGGATCGGGTTCTGACCGATGCCGGTCTCGAACACCGGGCGCGGCGTGTGGCAGATGATGCAGTCCGACTGGCTGAAACGGCCCGTGGCGAGCCGCACTTCCTCGTCCGTGAACGCGCGTCCGTGCGTGTTCTGGGCGTGCTCGGCGTAGATGTCGGGGTGACAGCTCGCGCAGAAGGCGCTCTGCATCACCTCTTGCTCGTGCGCGAGCGAGCCGAGGTCGTCCGCCGGAGCCGGCGCGATCTCGAAGTGCGGCGCGCTCTCGGTCCCGCGCTCGTTGAGGCACGACGCGACGAGCGTGGATGCACCGGTGAGAAGAACCAGTCCGAGCGCGGCCGACGGGATCGTTCGCATGAGGCTGGGCGTCAACCGGTCTTCTTCGCCGGCTTCTTCCGGCGCAGGTACTCGGTGATGAACTCGTCGAGCTCGCCGTCGAGCACCGCCTGGATGTTGCCCTTCTCGAAGTCGGTGCGGTGGTCCTTGACCATCTGGTAGGGGTGCAGCACGTACGAGCGGATCTGGCTGCCGAAGGCGATCTCTCCGCGCGCGCCGTAGAGCTTGGAGAGCTCGGCGTCGCGCTCGCTCTCGCGCAGCTGCACCAGCTTGGCC
>CAZQHA010000734.1:0-1992 GCA_964592795.1 uncultured Planctomycetaceae bacterium
CGTGATCGACTCGCGCGACCGGCCTGAGCGGGCGATGAAGCTCGCCGCCCGCCGTCTCGACGATCTTTCCGTCGCGGGGAAGCGCGTGCTGGTGCGCGTCGACTTCAACGTCCCGCAGGACGATCGGCTCGCCATCACCGACGACACGCGCATCCGCGCGGCGCTGCCGACGATCCAAGAGATCTTGAAGAAGGGCGGCAAGCCCGTCTTGATGAGCCACCTGGGCCGCCCCAAGGGCAAGGTCGTCGAGTCGATGCGCCTCGCGCCGATGGGCAAGCGGCTCGAAGAGCTGCTCGGCTCGCCCGTGAAGAAGCTCGACGAGTGCATCGGGCAACGCGTCCGCGACGCGATCGCGGCCGCCCCGCAGGGCACGACCGTGCTCCTCGAGAACGTGCGCTTCCACGCCGGCGACGAGGAGAACGATCCCGCGTTCGCCCGCGACCTGGCGCAGAACGGCGACGTGTTCGTGAACGACGCGTTCGGAGCGTCGCACCGCGATCACGCGTCGGTGTGCGGCGCCGCGCGCCTCTTGCCGTCGGCCGCGGGCCGGCTCGTCGAGCGCGAGATCCAAGCGTTCGCGCGCGTGCTCGAGAACCCCGCGGAGCCGTACGTCGCGATCCTCGGCGGCGCGAAGGTGTCCGACAAGCTGAAGGTGATCGACAACCTCCTCGAACACGTGTCCACGCTGCTCATCGGCGGTGGGATGGCGTACACGTTCCTGAAGGCGCGCGATCACGCGATCGGCAAGTCGCTCGTCCAAGAGGAGCAGATCGATCTCGTGCTCAAGGCCCTGATGAAGGCCGAGCGCATGGGCACGGAGATCGTCTTGCCCGAGGACCACGTGTGCGCCGATCGCTTCGCCGCGGACGCGAAGCCCGTGACGACCGGGATCGACATCCCCGCCGACCTGATGGGCCTCGACATCGGCCCGAAGACGCGCGCGCGCTACCGCGACAAGATCCTCCAAGCCAAGACCGTGGTTTGGAATGGTCCCATGGGCGTGTTCGAGATGGAGGCCTTCCGCGCCGGAACGGCCGCCGTCGGTCGCGCCGTCGCCGCGTGTCCCGGGTACACGGTCGTCGGCGGCGGAGACTCGGTCGCCGCGATCGAGCTGCTCGGCCTCGCGGGCGAGATCAAGCACATCTCCACCGGCGGCGGCGCGTCGCTCGAGCTGCTCGAGGGCACGATGCTGCCGGGCATCGCCGTACTCGGAACTGCCGAGCGCAAGTGAATGTCCCGTTCGCCGCGCCGGGCGAGCGGAACCGTCGCAGCGGCGAGGCTACAATCGAGCGCGCCGAAAGCCGCTGGATGCCGAAACACCCGATCACGATCGCGCCCTCGATCCTGTCGTCCGACTTCGCGCGCCTGGCGGACGAAGTGAAGCGCGCGGAGAGCGCCGGCGCCGACTGGCTCCACGTCGACGTGATGGACGGGCACTTCGTGCCGAACCTGACGATCGGTCCGCCCGTCGTGGAGAGCCTCTCGAAGGTGGCGCGCGCGCCGCTCGACGTGCACCTGATGATCACGGACCCGCGGCGCTACGCGAAGGACTTCGCGAAAGCCGGCGCGCACGTGCTGACGTTCCACATCGAGGTGTGCGCGAGCGAAGCCGCCGCGCGCGACGTGGCGAAGACGTTCCGCGGCGAGGGGGTGCCGAAGGTCGGCGTCGCGCTCAACCCGGACGCGGCGATCGATCGCGTGCTGCCGATCCTCGACGCCGTCGACCTCGTGCTCGTGATGAGCGTGTTCCCCGGCTTCGGCGGTCAGAAGTTCATGCCCGGCGTGCTCGAGAAGACGCGCGCGCTCCGCCGGCACGGATACGCGGGCCACGTCGAGATGGACGGCGGATTGAACGGCGAGACGATCCCGCTGTGCGCCGCCGCCGGCGCGGACGTGCTCGTCGCGGGCTCGGCGATCTTCGGTCCGCCCGACATGCCGGGCACGATCGCGCGTTTCCGTGCGATCGCCGAGCGCGCACGAAGGGAGGAGAGC
>CAZQHA010000735.1:0-1991 GCA_964592795.1 uncultured Planctomycetaceae bacterium
CGGCACGAACTCGCTGGTCACCAGATCGGCGTCGAGGTCGAGAACGTCGAGCGGCAGGACGCTCGTGTCGCCCGCATCGATGCACGGTGACGACGCCGACAGCCGGTAGTCGTTGTCCCCGAGCGTCAAGGCGTCGTTGTCCGGTCCGTCGCCGTCGACGAAGAGCGGATCACTCGTCAAGTTCCCGGCGCCGTACACGAGTGTCGAGAGGGCACCGACGAAGATCGCGGGCTGTCCACCTTGCACGTCGCAATAGCGCACCGTCAGCTGATTCGCGTCGCCGGTGGAAGAGATCGAGAGCTGCGCGCCCGACGCCGCCGTGTTGCCCCAGATCACGCAGTTCTCGACGAGTCCCATCACCGGCCCTCGGCCGCCGAAACCGCCGCCCACCGTCGCCGAGTTCCCGACGAATGTGCAGTCGCGGACGAGCACGTCGTACAGGGCGCCGACGGCTCCACCGACACCGTTGTTGACGCCTTGCGACTCGTTGCCCACGAACAAACAGTGCTCGATGACACCGGGCATGAACGTGCCCACGCTGCTCCGCGAGCTGGCGATCGCGCCGCCGTGGCGCTGCGCGGAATTCCCGAGGAACACACAGTGGCTGACGCGCGGGGACCGGTCGGAGGAGCTCGACAGGATCCTGACCGCGCCTGCGTCCTCGTCGCTCGTGTTGTCCACGAAGGCGCAGTCGACGATCGACGGCTGCGAGCCGCCCGCGGACGGCGGACGCAGATAGACGGCCCCCGCGTGGTTGGCGCCGCGGACTCCGTGGTTCCCGACGAAGGTGCAGCCTCGGATCGTCGACCCGCTGAGGTGGGCGGAGATCGCTCCCGCCCGACCCTCACAGTTCTCGAAGACGCAGTTCTCGATCGTCGGGCTGCTCGAACCGATGTCGATCGCTCCCGCGGCGACGAAGGTGGGCCCGGTGGACAAGCCGTTGCGAATCGTGAATCCGGTGATCGTCGCCGCCTGATTGCTCGCGTGCGGTCCGAACTTGAACGCGTGGCCTTGGCTCTGCAGATCGATGATGCAGTTCGCGGGCCCGTTCTCGCTTTCCACGCGCAGGATGCGATTCGAGAAGTCCATCGCACGATTGCCGGCTCCCGTGTAGACGCCGTCGCGCACGCGCACGATGTGCCCCGAGAGCGCGATGTTCACGCCTTCGCTGACCGTGCGGAACGGGAACGCGGAGCTGCCGTCTCCGCCCGGCGCGGCCGCGGCGTCCACGTACCAGACCGCGTTCGCGGGCTCGCATTCGTCGGGGACGCCGTTGCCGTTCAGGTCCTCGCTCGTGCGCGAGCTGATGTCGCACGAATCTGGAATGGCGTTGCCATTGCAGTCCGCCTCGCACTCGTCCGGCATCAAGTTCACGTTGCAGTCGTTGCTGGCGCCGCCGACGACGTCGCACAAGTCGGACGATGAGTTCGAATTGCAGTCCGGCGTCGCCGCCGCGCAGTTGACGACCGTGAAGTGCAGCGGACCGCCGAGCACCGTCTGCCCCTGCGTCGAGAAGAACACCGGCTGCGCGAAGACCCTCCGAGTCGAATCCGTGGGCAAGATTCCCGGAGCGTGGACGTTCACGATCGCCGTGCCCGAGGGCGGAAGGATCGCGATGGGAGCGTGGCTGAACTTCGGCGGCGGCGGGATGAACCAGACGCCGTACTTCCGCGCGGCGTACTGCCAGTGCGGAAGGATGGCCATCGGCAGGTAGACGCGATCGCCCGGTTCGCCTCGCAGGTGCACGGCGATCTCGCCGCCCGCGGGAACGAGCTCGGAGACGGAGCACAAGCGCCTCACTCCGCCGAGCGTGTTCACGATTCCGCCGCCCGCGATCTGCGCGCCGGCGCTGCCGGGAATTCCGAACGCCGACGTGCCGCCCGCACCGGAGGTGTACTGGTTGTCGAGCAGGAACACGCGCGCCCCCGGCGCCACGCGGACGCCATCGCCGCCGTTTCCTCCGGTCCCACCTTTCCCGCTGATGTCGCGCC
>CAZQHA010000736.1:0-1981 GCA_964592795.1 uncultured Planctomycetaceae bacterium
GATGCCCAGCGGCCGCATCGTGGGATCGAGAGCGGCCGCCTTGCCCGAGTACATCACGACGATCAGCGCGACGAGCGACACTCCGACGCCGATCAGCATGTTCGTCATCGAAGACAGAGTGAGGTGCACGGGCAACACTTCCGCCGGAAACACGACCTTCTGGATGAGGTTCCGGTTCTCGACGAGCGTGTTCGTCATGCGCGCGACACCCTCCGAGAAGGCCTGCCACACGACGATCCCGACGAGGAGCAGGAGGCCGACCTCGTACGGTCCCATCTTGTCGCTCCAGCGCACGTTCAGGACGATGCGGAAGACGAACATGTAGAGGAACAAGTTGACCGCCGGGAAGACGAGCGACCAAAAGAACCCGAGCACCGACCCCGTGTAGCGACCCTTCAGATCGCGCACGAGCAGATCCTTCACGAGGCGGCGGTTCTGCGTGAGCGTGCGGTAGAGAGCTCGCACGTCGCTCCTAGAGCACCGTCTTCCCGAGCGCCGACAGCACGAGGTCGACGGCGACGCGCGCGGTCGCATTCTGGTTGTCGAGGATCGGGTTGATCTCGGTCACCTCGAGGCCGAGCAGCCGCTCGGACTCGGCCGCGTGCTCCATCACGAGGTGGCTCTCGCGCAGCGACGTCCCGCCCAGCACCGGCGTGCCGACGCCCGGCGCGACCGACGGATCGGTGCCGTCGACGTCGAACGACAGGTGAAACCCGGCGGTGCCCGCCGACGCGATCTCGATCGCCATGCGCATCACCTTGTGGATGCCATGCATGTCGATGTCGCGGATCGTGAACACGTGGATGCCCGAGTCGCGCAGCTCGACCTTCTCCTGCTTGTCGAGCGTGCGCACGCCGATCAGCACGGCCTTGTCGGGATCCACCATCGGGACGCGCGACCCCAGCCGAACGAGCTCCGGCACGCCGCGGCCGACGCAGCACGCCAGCGGCATGCCGTGGATGTTCCCCGACTCCGAGGACTCGGGCGTGTTCACGTCGCCGTGCGCGTCGAACCAGATCAGGCCGATCTTCTGCCCGCGCTTGTGGTGGTGGCTCGAGATCGCCGCGACCGTGCCGCACGCGATCGAATGGTCGCCGCCGACGACCACGGGGAACGCGCCGTCGTCGAGGACGCGCTCGACCTCGACGCGCAGGCGCGCGCAGCACTCGGCGATCTCCTCGAGAAAGCGCGCCTTGGGGTTCTTCGGGATGCGCGAGCTGGGCTCGCGCACCGGGACGTTGCCGCGGTCCTCGAACGCCAGGCCCAGGTTCTTCACTCCGTCCTCGAGCCCGGCGATGCGGATCGCGCTCGGCCCCATGTCGACGCCGCGGCGTCCCCCGCCGAGGTCCATCGGCACCCCGAGCAATGCGACCGTCTTCAGCGCCATGATCGTGTGCTTATCATAATGACGACGCGCGGCGAAAGCGCTCGCACGCGCGCGCGTCAGCGCGTGCGCGCGGCGAGAGCGCCGAGCAGCGCCCCTTGCAATGCGGGGTTTCCGGAGCCGGAGGGCAAGCGCTTCGCCAGGCGCGTCACCGCGTCGAGTCCGCCCCACTCACCGATCACATAGCCCACGCGTCGCAGATCTCCCGACGACGCTTCCGGCGGCGGACGATCGATCTCGTCCTGCAGCTCTTGCGGACCGGCGACGCGCTGCAGGACTCCTCCGGCGAGGCACGAGAGGTCCCAGGGCGCGCTCCACAGCGCGGCGCGGAGCAGCGGGACCACCGATGGATCGCGCAATCGGATCAGCGCGACCGCGAGCTCGACGTTGAGCGCGAAGTCCTCGCTCGGGAAGAGCCGCGTCAACGTCGTGTGGTCTTCGGGAGTGACGTAGTGCGACAGCGCGCCGACGAGCGCCCGCGCGCGCGGTCCGCTCGGATTGGCCTCGCGCGCCAGCGCCGCGCGCACGCGCGGTCGCGCGTACGCGCGACCCTGACGGCTGAGCGCGGCGGCGACGTCCACCGCCTCGTCGCCTTGC
>CAZQHA010000737.1:0-1981 GCA_964592795.1 uncultured Planctomycetaceae bacterium
CCGCGCTCGTTCAGCACGTCGTGCACGAGCTGCGCCTGGCCGCTGAGCGCCGTGACGTCGCGAGCTCCGGCGAGCGCGTGCCACGCCGCGCTGTCGGCGCGCGGGAACAGCGCGACCGGCAGCGCGCGCGCCGCGGTACCACCGCTGCCCCACAGTCGTCCCCACGCGACTTCGCCGGAGAGCGCGAGCGAGTCGAGCCACGCGCTCTGATACCCCTTCACGCGCGCCGGCAGGATGTGCCGCTCCCACGCTTCGGCGGGCGCTTGGAATCCTGCGAGCTGTTCGATGGTCGCCATCAAGCCGCGCGGACCTTCGAGGCGTCGCTCGGGAAGCGCGTGCTGCCAGCGGCACAGGAAGCGCAGGAACTCCGCCGCGCTGACCGGCTCGATCGCGCGGCGCAATCGATCGAGCGTGTAGCGGTGGATGCGCGCGAGCAATCGCCGGTTGCACCAACCCGGCCGGCCCGAGAAGCGCGCCGAGAGCACGTCTCCGGCGGCTTCGAGCTCGCGGATCTCGAGCGCGAACTCGCGGATCAGCGGAGCTTCGGCGTCGATCGGACCGAGCGCCTCGAGCCGACCGCGCAGCACTTCCTTGCCGGCGCGCGGCGCTTCGCTCGCGAACCAGCGCTCGCCGACGCGCTCCACGCGCCGCGCGTTCGCGAGCTCGTCGATCCACGCGCTCCAGGGCTCGGCTTCGGCGTCGGTGACGAAGCCCATCCAGAGGAGCGCTTCGTGCAGCTCCTCCGCGCTCTGCGGATCGGGCCACGCTTCCGCGCGCACGAGCTCGATCGCGGCCGGGTCGAGCTCGCCGAGCTCGTCCGCCGTGCGCACGTCGAGCCCGCGGCGCCGCCGGACGGCTTGCGTGCGGCGCTCCTCGAGCGGCGCGTCGTCGAGGAACGTGTACGGCTGCGAGTTCAGGATGCCGTGCGCGAACGCGGACGGCTCCGGCCGATCGATCGCGACCGTCTCGATCGTGCCGGCTTCGATGCGACCGAGCAGCTCGAGGAACCCCTCCACGTCCATCGCCTCGTTCAAGCAATCGTCGATCGTCTGCGAGACGATCGGATGATCGTCGGGGATCGCGATGTCTCCGGGCGGCAGCGTCTCGCCGCACGCGACCGCCTGCGGGAATGCGTCGGCGAGCAAGTCCTCCGCGCGCATGCGCTGGATGGGCGGGGGAACCGTGCGACCGCCCATCGTGCGCGGCAAGAGGAGCGCGCGACCGGCGTTCCAACGCCAGCGCGTCGTGAACATCGGCGCGGCGAGCAGCGCCTGGATCAGGAGCTCGCGCGCGGTGCGCGTGTCGAGGTAGCCGTACACCTCGGCGAGCTCGAAGCTGTGGTGGCTGCCGAGCGAGAGCACGAGCGCTTCCTCGTTCGCCGCCGCCTGCAGCTCGAAGCCGAAGCCGCGGCAGAAGCGCTTGCGCAGCGCGAGGCCGAGCGCGCGGTTGATGCGCCCGCCGAAGAGGCTGTGCAGCACGAGCTGCTGGCCGCCGCTCTCGTCGAAGAAGCGCTCGAGGACGAGCCGGTCCTGCGTCGGGACGGTGCCCAGCCCGGCGCGGCCGTCGGCGAGGTAGCGCGCGACCTCGTCGGCGACTTCACGCGACACGCCGGCTTCGCGCACGCTCCACTCCGGATCGTGCGCGGCTTCGCGCACGACTCCGATCTCCCAGGAGAGCTCGCGCGTGCGCGTCGGCGCTTCTCCGAGCCAGAACGGGATCGTCGGCGGCGCACCGGCCGCGTCGGCGACGCGGACGATCCCCGGCTCGATCTTCAGGATCTGCCACGACGCGTTGCCGAGCTGGATGATGTCCCCGCGGTTCGCCTCGACCGCGAAGTCCTCGTTGAGCGTGCCGACGAGCGTGTCCGCGGGCTCCTGCAGCACGCGGTAGTCGGCGTTGTCGGGGATCGCGCCGCCGGACATGAGCGCCGTGAGCCGCGCGCGCTTCGTCGACATCAGCCGGCGCCCGACGCCGTCGCGGT
>CAZQHA010000738.1:0-1978 GCA_964592795.1 uncultured Planctomycetaceae bacterium
GCTGCTCGGACCGAACGGCGCCGGCAAGACGACGACGGTCGAGATCCTCGAGGGGCTCCTCGCGCCGACCTCGGGCGACGTCGAAGTGCTCGGCATGCGCTGGGACCGCGACGAGCGCGCGCTCCGCGAGCGCATCGGCGTCTCGCTGCAGGAGACGCGCTTCACCGACAAGCTGACCGTGCGGGAGACGCTGCGGCTCTTCGGCTCGTTCTACCCGCGCGGTCGGACCGCGGACGGGGCGATGGACGCGGTGGGCCTCACCGAGAAGCGCTCGTCGTACGTCGTGAACCTATCGGGTGGACAACGGCAGCGGCTCGCGGTCGCGTGCGCGCTGGTCGGCGATCCCGATCTCCTCTTCCTCGACGAGCCGACGACCGGTCTCGATCCGCAGTCGCGGCGGCAGTTGTGGGACATCATCCGCGATCTGCGCGGTCGCGGTCGCACGATCGTCTTGACGACCCACTACATGGACGAAGCCGAGCGGCTCTGCGATCGCGTCGCGGTCGTCGATCAAGGGAAGGTGATCGCGCTGGGCTCGCCGGCCGAGCTCATCCGTTCGCTCGGTGGAGACCACGTGGTGGAGTTCGCTCTGGACGGCGCCCCCGACGCGGACGTGACGAGCGTGAAGATCGATCTCGAGCCCCTCCTCGCGCTGCCCTCGGTGCGCGGGGCGCGCGTGGAGGGTTCCGCGGTCCAGCTCACCGTCGCCGAGCCGCACGTCGCGATCCCGGCGTTGATGGAGCACGTCCAGCGCGGCTCACGCGCGCTCTCGCAGCTGTCGACGCGTCACGCGAGCCTCGAGGACGTGTTCGTCTCCCTGACCGGCCGCCACCTGCGCGATGAGTGACCGCAATCCCTTTCTCGAGCTCTTCTACGCGCGCCTGCGCGAGTTCGTGCGCGAGCCCGGCGTCCTGTTCTGGGTGTTCGGCTTCCCGATCCTCCTCGCCGTCGGACTCGGCCTCGCGTTCCGCAACAAGCCGCCGGATGAGATCTACGTCGGAGTGCTCGACGCGCCCGGCGCGGAGGAAATCGAGCGCGCGCTCCGAAGCGACGACGGATTCCACGTCGAGCGCGTCTCTGCGGACGAGGCCGATCCATCGCTGCGACTTGGGAAAGTGGCGCTCGTCGTCGTGCCCGGTCGCGAGTACGAGTTCCGGCTCGACCCGACGCGACCGGACAGCTTGATGGCGGAGCTGCGCGTCAACGACGCGCTGCAGCGCGCCGCCGGCCGGGCGGATCTCGTCCCCGTGCACACGACGCACGAGACGAAGCCCGGCGCGCGCTACATCGACTTCCTGATCCCGGGCCTGCTCGGGATGAACATCATGAGCGGCGGCATGTGGGGCGTCGGCTTCGTGCTCGTCGACATGCGCTCGCGCAAGCTGCTCAAGCGTCTCGTGGCGACGCCGATGCGCCGCAGCCACTTCCTGGGCGCGATGATGGCGAGCCGGATGGTGCTGGTGCTCGCCGAGATGGTGCTGCTGCTCATCTTCGGCTGGCTCGTGTTCGACGTGTCCGTGGAAGGGCCGTGGTGGGAGCTCTCGCTGCTCTCGGTGATCGGCGCGTGCTCGTTCGCGTGCATCGGGCTGCTCGTCGCGAGCCGCACGCAGAAGACCGAGACCGTCTCGGGCCTGATGAACCTCGTGATGCTCCCGATGTTCGTGCTGTCGGGGATCTTCTTCTCGTCCGACCGCTTCCCCGACGCGATCCAGCCGTTCGTCAAGGCGCTGCCGCTGACCGCGCTCAACGACGGATTGCGCGCGGTGATCCTCGAGGGCGCCGACCTTTCGTCGCAGCTCGCGCGCATCGCGCTCCTCCTGGCGTGGGGCGTCGTGTCGTTCGTCGTCGCGCTGCGTGTGTTCCGCTGGAACTAGTCGAAGGCTGTCCCACCCAGTTCGATACGTAGTGATCTCGCCGCCACTCCGACATGAAGTCCTAGATGCCTTTCTGGGCGTGGCTTGCTCCGACGCTCGGTCTG
>CAZQHA010000739.1:0-1966 GCA_964592795.1 uncultured Planctomycetaceae bacterium
GTGTCGGTCAGCAGCAAGGAGGGCAGCAACGCGACGTTCCAGATCCGCTCGGTCGAGCGCATCAAGAAAGTCGTCGAGCAGCTCGGGAACCCCGACTACCTGGCGCTGCCCCCGGAGGAGAAGCGCCCGTTCCTGCAGGAGATGCAGGACGAGGTGCAGGTGACGCTGGACGGCCGCGACAACCAGGGCTCGACGTTCGTGTCGATCAAGTACGCCGACGTCGAGCCGCAGTGGGCCGTCGATTTCCTGCGCGCGCTCCGCGACGACTGGATCGTCGACGTGCTGCAGCGCGACCGCGCCAAGCTCGACGACGAGATCGAGCGGATGCGCGAGGCGAAGAAAGTGCTCGAGCAGCAGCTCAAGAAGGAGGAGTACGAGCTGACCGACCTGCGCCGCGAGTACAACATCTCCGCGACCCAGCCGCTCCTCGGCACGGCCGCCGCGCGCGAGGAGCACCCGACGTACGCGCGCTTGCAGGCCACGAAGCTCCGGCTCAACGAGCTCGAGGTCGAGATCGGCACGCTCGTGGTCGAGCTCGAGAGCCTCGAGGCGCGCTACAAGGCGCTGCCCGAGAAGATGACGCGCGAGATGGTCGTCGCGGGCGTCGACAACGAGAAGCAGCTCAAGCAGGTCGAGCTCGACATCCTGCGCCTCAACGAGGAGCTCGAGGGCTACTTGCCGGCGCACTCGAAGTACAAGCAGACGCTCCTCGAGATCGAGCTGCTCCAGAAGCGCGCCGAGCAGCTCACGCAGCTCGTGACGAAGAGCCAGCGCCAGGAGGTCGCGATCCCGAACGTCGAGCGCGCCGAGCTCGGCGCCGAGATCGAGGACAAGAAGACCAAGCTGCTCACCAAGAAGACCGAGCAAGGGCTCCTCGTGAAGAGCCGCGACACCGACGAGCTCGAGGTGAAGCGCCTGCAGGACGTGTACTCGCAGCTCGCCGAACGCCAGACGCGCATCGACAACCTGCGCGAGACGCTGCGACAGTCGGAGCTGCGTTACCAGGACAAGCGCGAGCAGGCCGTCGTGATCGCGAGCCCGCTCGCGAACCCGTTCGAGATCACCGAGGAGGTCACGCCGCCGATCAAGCCGACGGAGCCCAATCCCTGGCTGATCATCGCGTTCTCGGTCGCGGCCGGATTCGGCCTGGGCATCGGTCTCGCGGTGGCGCTCGAGTACACGAAGAACTGCTTCCGCAGCCCGCACGACATCAGCCGCGTGATGGTGATCCCGGTGCTGGGGACGATCAACTCGATCATCACGCGGCGCGAGGCGCGCATGCGGGCCGCGCGGCGCACCGCGGTCGGCCTCTCGAGCGCGGCCGTGATCCTGTCGGTCGTCTTCGTCACGTGGGCGTGGCAGAACCACCCGACGCTCCTGTCGCAGGAGCTGCGCGACACGATCGAGGACCTGCGCTCACAGTTCCGCTAGGAGCGACTCGGCGCGATGGGTGAGAGTTGTGAGGGCTGACGCGTGAGCTTGCGCGACCTCTTCATCTGCGTCTTCATCATCGGCTCGTTGCCGACCGCCTTCCGGCGGCCGTACATCGGGCTCCTGGTGTTCACGCTGCTCGCGTACATGCGGCTGCAGGATCTCTCCTGGGGCTTCGCGCGCTACCAGCGTTGGTCGTACTACGTCGCCATCGTGACGATCGCCGGGTTCGTCTGCATGAAGGGCCCGAAGAAGTTCATGGTCGGCGACGTCCGTTGCTGGATGATGATCGCGCTGATCACGCTCGTCGGCGTCAGCTTGATCACGTCGGACACGGTCGCGTCGTACGATTCGTCGATCTACATCGAGTTCTGCAAGATCATCGGCGTCGCGCTGTTCACGACGGGCCTCGTCAGGAACCGCGACTCGCTGCGCATCCTCGTGTGGGTGATCGCGCTCTCGCTGGGGTTCTTCGGCTTCAAGGGCGGGATCCAGTTCCTCGCCTCGGGCGGCGGGATGCAGATCATCGAGGGCC
>CAZQHA010000740.1:0-1962 GCA_964592795.1 uncultured Planctomycetaceae bacterium
CGATGCGATCGAGCCGCAGCGACACCAGCGCGGTCCGCGCGCCCAGGCGCCCCGACGCGAGCGCGGCCTCGATGCCGGCGTGGCCGCCGCCGACCACGACGACGTCGTACCCGCGCGAACCGGATCGCTCAGGGTGCGGATGGGTGTGCGTCGCCATGCGAATCGGGCGAGGAGAATAAGGCATTGCGCATGCGCGCGCGCGATTTCGGGGTCGGGCCTCAATTGGCGCACCGCCGGGCGACGAAAGCGCTCACCCATGCGCTCCTGGGTCTTCCGCCATCGCCTGCGCCTGCGCGTCATCTACGGGATCGCGCCGGCGACGGCCGCGACGGGCTCGCGCGGCCGAGCGGATGGACCGGCGCCGCGCTCGGGAGGGCTCGACCCCGGCGAGTGGCGCCGAACGTCCCGCTACGTGGTCGTGCGCCCGATGCGACGGCGCAGCGCGTGACCGATCGTCGTGCCGATTGGCACGACGCTACGGGCTGGACTAGCCTATTCCGCCGCCGCCACGCGCGCCGCCGCGCGCTCGGCCACGAAACCGTAGTGTCGCGTCTCCTCCGCATCGTGCTCGCGGTCTCCGTCGTTCTCGCGCCGCCGGGGCTCGCCCAGGATCCGGCGACGCCGAAGAAGGTGGAGCGCGAGTCGCTCCAACAGTTCCTCGAGCGCCTGCGCGAGCAGCAGAAGGGCCTGCTCCAAGGGAAGAAGGGCGAGGTCGACAGCTGCCTGCGCGCGCTCGAGATCGAAGCCAAGACGCGTCGGATCGACGGGCTCGAGGCAGCCGAGCAGCGCCTCGTCCAACTCGGGACCGAGTGCGCGCCGCTCCTCGTCGACCGCATCGACCCCGGCGCCGGGGCCGACGACACCGCGAAGCTCGTCGCGCGGCACGTCGCGCGCGCGCTGATCGCGCTCCCGACGCGCGCGATCACGACGCGCCTGGCGGAGATCGCGCGCACGGGATCCCCCGACGGGCGGATCAACGCCGTGCGCGTGCTCGCGGTCGCGCCCGGACGCGAGGACGCGAGCCTCGTGCTGACCACGCTCTACCGCCGCGAGGAGGGCGAGCTGCGCGCCGCGGCGCTGGCGGCCCTCGCGCGGCTCGGCGGACCGGAGAACGAGGCGATCCTCAAGGAAGCGCTCAGCGACAAGAACCCCGACACGGTCAAGCTCGGGCTCTCCGCGCTCGCGCACGCGCGCGCCGTGTCGCTGGCGCCGATCGTCCTGCGACTCCTCGAGGTGCCGCGCGACGCGGGCATGTACACCGAGCAGTTCCTCGCGTACTACCGCGCCTGCCCGGAAGCGCTCGACAAGCAGCATCTCGCCGCGCTCGTCAAGGTGGCGGCGGAGTTCTCCGTCGCGACCGAGAGCCGCGTGCGCATCCTCGACATGGTCCCGCAGTTCGCGGACAAGGTCGACGGCGACGTGCGCAAGACCTTGCGCGCGATCGCGGAATCGCCCTCGCGCGAGATCCACGAGGGGGCGCTCGTCGCGCTGGTCCTCGTCGGCGACAAGAACGCGCGCAAGGACCTCGTCTCCGACTACGACGCGCAGATCGAGCGCAACAAGGGTTGGGCGAACTCCTACGAGGCGCGCGCGAACGTCCTGTACCGGATCGGCGAGTACAAGGACGCGATCCGGGACTACACGAAGTCGCTGCAGCTCTCGGCCGACGACGTGCGCGCGCGGCAGGACACCGCCTACATCGGCCTGGCGCGCTGCTACATGCAGCTAGGCAAGCTCAAGGACGCGGCGGCGTCGCTCGAGAAGGCGACGATCTCGATGAAGGAGCTGGCCGCGCTCGCGCACGATCCGCTGTTCGAGCGGCTGGCCAAGGATCCGAAGTACCGCCACGTGTTCGAGGAGCAATGAAGACCGGCTGGGTCACGAGCGCGGTCTTCCATCGACACGACACCGGATCCGCGCACCCCGAGCGTGCCGCGCGCCTCGCCGCGATCGAGGACCGCA
>CAZQHA010000741.1:0-1962 GCA_964592795.1 uncultured Planctomycetaceae bacterium
TGTCGAACCCAAGGTCTTCGACTTCCTCGTGATGCTGGCCCGCAATCCCGGCCGCGCGTTCGTGCAGCTCGCACGGCTGCGTGCGGAAGACGCGCGGCCGAAGGAGGGCGAGTCGAACGCGGATTTCGCGGCGCGCGTCGGGAAGCCTTGGCTCGGCGTCCTCCGCGGCCGGCGGTTCGCGCGGGCCGACGACGCGCGCATCGCTCGCGTTCCGCCCCACCTCGTCGAGGCGCTCGCCTCCGAGGACGCGGCGCGCGAGCGGCGCTTCGTGCCGATGGAGCGCGCGGACGCGATCGAATCGGCGAGCTGAAAACGAAACGGCCCGGCGGTGTGCCGGGCCGTTCGCAGCGGTTCGATCGAGAACTAGAAGCCGGTGCCGGTCAGCGACTTCGCGGCGCCTTGCGGGTTCTCGTGGATGTACGCGGTGCCGTTGTTCGTGCCGTCGAACGCGTCCTTGCCCCAGAAGTAGTAGGCGTTGACGAACAGGTCGCCGAAGCCCGCGAACATGCCGACGATCGGGTAGACCGGGATCACGTTCTCGAGGGCGGCCGTCAGCCACGTGTTCTCGACGTAGGCCTTGTTCGTGTAGTCATCCCACGTGCGCGACAGGCGCTTCGGGCCCGTGACGCAGCCCGAGAGCGAAAACACGCAGACCAGCGCGAGGGTACCGAGCAGCTTACGATTCATCGTGTGTCTCCAAACGGATGTAGGGTTCGAGGTTTGGCACTGGAGTGCAGGATCGTTCATTTGCGGAATCTGCGCTCCCAGCCCACCGCGCCCGGAGAAGGACGGGCTCTAACCCCCTTCCATGCGAGCGTCGGCCAGTCGGATTGCGGTCCCACTGGAGAATGCGGGGGACGAGGATCGTGGTTCGAAAGGGCGTCGTCAAGCCCCCGGAAGACCGAAAACCGCCTTCGTAGAAGCCCCTACTGCCGCGCCAGCGAGCGCACGGCGTCGAGCGCGTCCCCGACCGTGATCGAATCCATGCTCGCCCGCCCGTCCGCCCCCGGCCGGTGGACGACGCGCGAGCGCGGGTTGTAGGGGCCGTAGATCGCCGGGTCCTTGGGGCCGAACAGCGCGACCGACGGGGCCCCCACCGCGCTCGCCAGATGAAGGGGTCCGGAATCCGCGCCGACGAAGACGCGCGCGGCGCGGATCAGCTCGGCCAGGTCGAGCAGCGACCGCGTCTCGAGCCCCACGATCGCGCGCGAGTTCGATGCGATCTCGTCCGCCATCGAACGCTCGCTCGGTCCCCAGGCGACGAGCACCCGCAACGAGAGCTCGGATTCGATCGCGTCGGCGAGCTGCGCGAAGCGCTCCAGGCTCCAGCGCTTCTGGGATCCGTAGTCGCTCGTCCCCGGGTGCATCAGCACGAACTCGTCCGCGCGCACGCCGACCGACGCCAAGAAGTCCGCGACGAGACGCGCGCTCTCCGGCGCGTCCGGCAGGCGGTAACGCGCGGCACCCAGGTCGACTCCCAGCGGACCGAGGAGCGCCAGGTTCTTCTCGACCCGGTTCTGCCGGAGCGTCGGCGGCGCGACGCGCACGTTGGTGAACAAGTAGTTCATTTCTTTTGCGTACGAACGCGCGAACCCGATCCGCACCGGAACTCCCGCGACGACGTCGTGCAGCGCGCTCTTGAGATTTCCTTGGAAGTCGAGGAGCACGTCGTGCCTAGGTGTGCGCAGCCCGCGCACGTAGCGCGCGACTTCGCGGCGCGTCTCGGCGCGCGTCCATGCGCCGCGCCACTTCCGGCGCGGAAAGACGATCACCTGATTCAAGTCAGGATGTCTTAGGATCACGTCGGCAGCTTTGTCCTCAACGACGAACGTCAGGTGTGCGTCGGGGAACGATGCGCGGAGCGCGGAGACCGCAGGCAGAGTGTTGATCACGTCACCCACCGCCGAGAGTCGGATGAGCAGCATCCGGCGGATCGACGCGCGGTCCAGCATCGGCGGAATC
>CAZQHA010000742.1:0-1948 GCA_964592795.1 uncultured Planctomycetaceae bacterium
AAGGACCTCGCGGACATGGGTTTCGACTATGTCGTCTGCGACTCGCCCGCAGGCCCTTCGGGCCCACGTCCTCGCCGAACACGACGACCGACGGATCCGTGCGCATCGCGGTCTTGAGACCGTCGTTCACGGCTTGAACCAATGTCAGAGACGCCATGGTGCGTGCCTCAACTTCTCGATCGGTGGCTGTGCGTTTCGTCGCGCGGCGCTACAGCGGGAACGCGCCGTCGCCGGCCTCGGCTTCGCCCTTGCGCTTCGCGAGGTCGAACGCGGCTTGTCCTTGCTTGCGGATGTGCGCGGGAATCTCGGCGTACACGTCGCTGAAGATCGTCTCGAGCGCGGGCCGCGGCGTCGCTTGCGCGGCCTTCGCGGCGGCGTCGATCTCCTCCATCGCCTCCGCGTACATCTTCTCGCGCATCTCGGGCCTCCAGAGCTTGCGCTTCTCGAGGAAGCGCTCGAAGCGCGGCACGGGATCCTTCTGCTCCCACTCGGCGACGAGCTCCTTCGGCACGTAACGCGTCGGATCGTCCGACGTCGAGTGACCGCCCATGCGGAACGTCCGCGCCTCGATCAACGTCGGGCCGCGGCCGGAACGAGCGCGCTCCACGGCGTCGACCACCGCTTGACGCACGGCGAGCAGATCGTTGCCGTCGACGAGCACGCCCGGCATGCCGTACGCCTTCGCCTTGATCGCGTAGCTCTCGGACGCCGTCTGCTTCTCGCTCGGGCACGAGATCGCCCACTGGTTGTTCTGGCACAGGAAGACGACCGGCGACTTCCACACGCCGGCGAAGTTCATCCCGGAGTGGAAGCCCAGGCTCGACGTGCCGCCGTCGCCGAAGCTCGCCAGCACGACGTGATCTTCCTTGCGCAGCTGGATCGCGTAGGCCGCGCCGACGGCTTGCGGGATGTGGGTACCGATCGGCGAGCTGATCGAGAAGAACTTGATCGGCGCGTCGAAGCTGAAGTGCACCGGCATCTGTCGGCCCTTCGCGGTGTCCTCCGCGTCGCCGAACATGTTGTGCATCATCTCGAGCGGCGTGATGTCGTGGTACAGCGCCATCCCGAAGTCGCGGTAGCTCGGGAAGATCCAGTCGGTCTTCTTCAGCGCGCTCGCGGCGCCGATCTGCGTCGCTTCCACGCCGCGGTTGGGGATCGAGAAGCCGATGCGGCCGGATCGCTGCAGCTTCATGCACGTGTCGTCGAACGCGCGCACGCGGAGCATCGTGCGGTAGCAGTGCAGGAGCTCGGCGTCGTTCAAGCCGACGACGTGGCCGTTGACGCCTCCGTCGGGTTCGATCACGGTCAGAAGCTGCGTCGCGGTCATCGGGGCATCTCGCTGTTCGCCTTGCGTCGCTCGCGCACGAGGCGCGCAGCGAAGAACTCACCGGCCTTGTAGCTCGAGCGCACGAGGGGCCCGGACGCGACGTAGAGGAACCCCATCTCGCGGCCGATCCGGCCCAGCTCGTCGAACCGCTCGGGAGTGACGTACTCCTTCACGGGTGCGTGCCGGGGGCCGGGGCGCAGGTACTGCCCGAGCGTCAGGAACTCGACGCCGGCGCCCCTCAGCGCGGACATCGACTCGACGACCTCGGCGTGCGTCTCGCCGAGCCCGAGCATGATCGACGACTTCGTGAAGACCGCGGCGTCGATCGCCTTCGCGCCGCGCAGCGTTTCGAGCGAGCGCTCGAACGAGCAGCGCGGGTCGCGAATCTTGCGCTGCAGCCGGCTGACGACTTCCACGTTGTGCGCGAGCACGTCCGGGCGCGCGTCCATCAGCCGCGCGAGGTCCGAGCCGACGTAGTCCGGGATGAGGGTCTCCACGACGGTCTTCGATGCGTGCGCCCGGATCGAGCGGATGCACGCGGCGAAGTGGCCGGCGCCGCCGTCCGGCAGGTCGTCGCGGTCGACGCTCGTGATCACGACGTAGCCGAGGTTCATCGCCGCG
>CAZQHA010000743.1:0-1946 GCA_964592795.1 uncultured Planctomycetaceae bacterium
AGCACTAGAATAGTGCGCTTTCACAGTCGCGATGCTGCAGCTCACCAAACGAACCGAGTACGGCCTGATCGCCCTGGTCCACATGGCGGACCGGGACGGGGCGATCGTGAGCGTGCGTGAGATCAGCGAGCAGTATCCGATCCCGCGCCGACTCCTGGCCGAGGTCCTGAAGGACCTGTGCCGCGCGAACCTGGTCCACTCGCACCGCGGCGCGGCCGGGGGCTACGTGCTGTCGCGGCCGGCGGACCAGATCACTCTCGGCGCCGTCGTCGTGGCGCTCGAGGGCGCCCCGGCTCTGACGAGCTGCGAGACGCTCGGCGCCGTCGCGCACGGCGAATGCGGAATCGAGCACCTCTGCCCCATCCGATCGCCGCTCCAACGCATCCGCGAAGGCGTGTGGCACCTCATGGAGCGCACGACCCTCCGATCCCTGATCCGACCGAAACCGATTCCGATTCCCGCCGCGGCCGCATCGAACGCCCCGGCACCGAGTCCCTCGCAATGAAGCTCCCGATCTACTTCGACTACCAAGCGACGACCCCGCTGGACCCCCGCGTCCTCGAGTCGATGATGCCGTATCTCACGGATCACTTCGGGAACGCCGCGAGCCGGAGCCACTCGTTCGGCTGGGGCGCGGAAGAAGCCGTCGAGACCGCGCGCACGCAGATCGCGAAGCTCATCGGAGCATCGCCCAAGGAAATCGTCTTCACGTCGGGCTCGACGGAAGCGATCAACCTCGCGATCAAGGGCGCCGCCGAGATGTACGCGGCGAAGGGCAAGCACGTCGTCACGAGCCAAGTCGAGCACAAGGCCGTGCTCGACACGTGCAAGCACCTCGAGAAGCTCGGCTACGAGGTGACGTACCTGAAGCCGACGCGGACCGGACGCGTGACGACCGAGATGGTCGAGGCGGCGATCCGGCCGGACACGATCCTCGTCGCGCTCATGTGGGCGAACAACGAAGTCGGCACGCTGAACCCGATCCGCGAGATCGGCGCGTTGTGCCACGCGAAGAACATCCTGTTCTTCACCGACGCGACGCAAGCGGTCGGCAAGGTGCCCGTCGACGTCGAGGCCGATCACGTCGACCTCCTGTGCCTCTCCGGTCACAAGATCTACGGCCCGAAGGGCATCGGCTGTCTGTACGTGCGGCGCAAGAACCCGCGCGTGCGGCTCGTCGCGCAGATCGACGGCGGCGGACACGAGCGCGGCATGCGCTCGGGAACGCTGAACGTCCCGGGAATCGTCGGTCTGGGCAGCGCCTGCGAGATCGCACGCCAGGAGATGGACAAGGACACGGCGCACACGCAGGCGCTGCGCGACTACTTCGAGGAGCGCATCTTCGCGTCGCTCGATCACGTTCACCTCAACGGCGACAAGGAGCACCGGCTGCCCAACAACTCGAACCTCTCGTTCAACTACGTCGAGGGCGAGTCGATGATCATGGGCATCAAGGACGTCGCGGTGTCCTCGGGGTCGGCGTGCACGTCGGCGAGCCTCGAGCCGAGCCACGTCCTGCGCGCGATGGGCGTCGGCGACGAGCTCGCGCACAGCTCGATCCGCTTCGGCTTCGGGCGATTCACGACGCGCGAGGAAGTGGACTTCGCGATCGACCACGTCATCTCGGCGGTCAAGCGGCTGCGCGAGCTGTCACCGCTCTACGAGATGGTCCAAGAAGGCATCGACCTTTCCACGGTCAACTGGTCTGGAGGCCACTGACTCGCAGGCCAACCGCAAGAAGGGACCGACGAAACATGGCATACAGCGACAAAGTCATCGATCACTACAACAACCCGCGCAACGTGGGGTCGCTCGACAAGGCGAACCCCAAGGTCGGCACGGGCGTCGTCGGCGCTCCCGAGTGCGGCGACGTCATGAAGCTCCAGATCCAAGTCGAAGGCGACCGGATCGTCGACGCGAAGTTCAAGACGTTCGGCTGCGGCTCC
>CAZQHA010000744.1:0-1933 GCA_964592795.1 uncultured Planctomycetaceae bacterium
GCGAACGAGACGGCGCGCGCGAATTCGCGCGCGGCCCGCGGATTATAGAAGTGTGCGCGAGCGCAAGGAACAACGGCTGCGCGCGAACCGATGGGATCGCGCGCCGTGCTTCGCGTCCGCGAAACCCAGCGCGCTAGGGCGGCGGCGGCGTGAAGCTCGTCGCCGACGTGTGCGCGAACACTTCGCACTCGCGCTCGATGTCGGTCCACAGGAAGTCCGCGAGGTCGAGCGTCTCCCAGGCGTACACCGAGCCCTGGAAGTCGATCGGGCCGGGCGGGAACGGCAGCGGATCGGAGGTGCCGATGTACGGCACGTGGAAGATCGCGATGCCGCCGCCGTCCGGCGGGTCGGCCTTGTAGAGCGTCCACCGCAGCCCGCTCCCGTTGCTGAGCGTCACGCGGTAGAGCCCCGGCATCCCGAGCGCGTCCGGGATCGCGTCGGTGACGTTCAGGTTGAAGCACACGCCGCCCGCGTTCGCGAACGTCCCCGCCAGGGCCGGCTGCACCGGGGGGACGAGCGGCTGGGGCATCCCGGCGAGGTTCGAGAAGCGCAGGCGCGACGCGCCCCGGTTGCCGCCGTCGTCGAGGACCTCGATGCACAGGAAATGGTCGGCTCCGACGGTCCGGCTCGTGACCAGGCGGCCCAGCTCGTCGGCGGGGATGTCCTGGATGCCGTCGGCGGCGCCCGGGTACGCCGCCCGGATGGTCCACGCGTTCGGACCGTTCGCGAAGGCGACGCCGCGTCCGACCACGACCGGACCGGGGACGCCGGGCGAGACCGATTCCACGCGGACGCGCGGCGAGTCGAACACCGGGTCGAAGGGGTACCCCGAGCTGTCGAAGTCCTGCTCGGGGACGTCGATCGCGAACTCCTCGACGTCGATCGTGCCTTGGAGGAGGAACGGGATCTCGACCGCGGCGTTGTCGAGCCCGCCCGCGGTCGCCGGCGGCAGCGGCACCGTGATCCCGAAGCCCTTGAAGAACGTCAGCGGTGAGTAGACGAACGGATTCGGCGGGATCGTGACCGCCATCGCGCTGAGCGCTCCAATGGCGCGCGGCTGGACCGGGAACGGCGTGTAGGTGCACTGCATGTCCAGCCCGAACGGGTCGACGATGCACGCGCCGACGTCGAAGAGCGACTCGCCGATCTCGGGCACGCGCGAGTCCCCGACCTCGAGGGTGTAGTCCTCGAGCGTCTGGTCGGGGCTCGTCACCGTGCCTTGTCCGGTCGTCGCCGCGAACGCGGTCGGCTGGAGCGGCACGTCGATCTCGTCGGTCGGCACGCCGTCGAACGTGAAGATGCCGTAGCCGATCGCGCTGCCGTCGACGGTCAGGATCGTCTCGCCGGTCGTGCTCGCCGGGACCGAGGCTTCGCCCGCCGCATCGGTGAGCACCGAGCCGCCCGCGACCGCGGTGACGACGCCGGCGATGTTCTCGTGCGTCAGGACGCGCGCGTTCGCGATCGGCGCGAGCGTCGTCGAATCGAACACGAACACGGCGACGTCCGGATCGGGCATCGCGTTGCCGAGCGCGCTGGCTCCGATCTGCTGGAACGTTCCCGTCGCGATCCCCGACGCGTTCAGCGCGACAGCCGGCCGATCTGCGACACCGGCGGGTTGGCGGTGAACCAGGCCAGCATCCGGGCCTCGCTGACGCCGGCAATGGCGGCGGCTTCCTCCGCGCGCCGGCGCAGGACATTCTGGAACGGCCAGTCCGGGTTCTTCTCGACGAACTGCGCCACCTCCTCGAAGCCGGGCCGCCAGGTCTCGTCCATGTAGGACGACCAGGCGATCAGCTTGGCGATCAGCGGATCGCCGTTGGCGATCGTGAGCGCCTGGCCCCAGTTGCCGCGCTCGCCCACGTCGAGCGCCTGGCGGGCGAGCTTCACCTCGACGGCGGTCGGTGCGCGGCTCTGCTGCGAGGCCATCGCAGCG
>CAZQHA010000745.1:0-1925 GCA_964592795.1 uncultured Planctomycetaceae bacterium
GTGCGGAGTGCCCATCACCGTGCCGATTTCGGTCAGGTTCGCGCTCGCGCCGCCGCCGACGATCTTCGCGAGGCCGAAGTCGGCGATCTTCGCGTGGCCGGCGCGGTCGACGAGCACGTTCTCCGGCTTGATGTCGCGGTGCACGACGCCCTCGTCGTGCGCGAACTGGAGCGCGTCGCATAGATCGCGCACGATCGCGAGCGCTTCCTTCGGCGCGATCGGGCGCTCGCGCATCACGTGGCGCAGGTCGACGCCGTCGACGAGCTCCATCACGAGGTAGAAGAGTCCGTCCGACTCGCCGAACTCGTGGACCGCGACGATGTTCGGGTGCCGCAGCCGCGCCAGCGCGCGCGCCTCGCGCAGGAATCGCTCGCGGAACGCGGGGTCCGCGCCGAGCGCGCGCGGCAGCACCTTCAGCGCGACCCAGCGCTCGAGCTGCTTCTGCCGCGCCTTGTAGACGACACCCATCCCGCCGCGCCCGAGCAGCTCGAGCCCGTCCATCGCGGGAAAAGCGGCGGCGACCTCCTCCGGCGTCGGCGGCTCCGGACGCGGCGCAGGGGCGTCGGTATGGACGACGTGGTCGCTTTCGGGCGGAGGCGCGGCGCTCCGCATCGCCATCTCGAGCAGGCATCGCGGACACGCGGCGGCGCCCGTGGACACGGGCGTGCCGCACCGCTTGCACGTTCGCTGGGCTTCCATCTCGATGGACGGTGCGCGGAAAGCGCGCGAAGGTTACCGGCGGAAGGCCTCGAAGAGCTCGCGGATCTCGTCCTCGACGTCCGGAGCGCCGTCGACCGTGCCGGCGAGCTCGTCGCGGAGCAGCTCGCCGAAGCGCTTGCGCAGCCGGTGCAGAGCGACCTTCACGGCGTTCTCGTTCGAGCCGAGCGCGGCGGCGACCCCGGCGTGCGGGAGCGCGTCGCCGTCGCCGACGAGCGCGGGACGCAGCGCGTCGAAGTGCTCGGCGCGGCCGATCCGCGCTTGCTCGTCGCGAAGCCGCGCGAGCGCGTGCTCGATCGCCGACACGGCCCAGGCGCGGCGGAAGGCGAGCTCGGGCGTGCGGGAGTCCGCCGGCTCGCGGGCGAAGCGCGAGTCGGCCTCGTCGGCGTCGAACGCGAAGAGCGCCCTGCCGCCGCCGCGCTTCTCTGCGCGCTGCTTCTCGCGTTCGCTCGCGAGGAAGTGCTGCAGCACGGTCAAGAGCCAGTTGCGGAATCGGCCGCGCGCGGGATCGACGCGGCGGAGTTCGTCGCCCGCGAGCAAGCGCGCGAAGAACTCCTGCGTCAGATCGGCGGCCTGATCCGCGTCGCGCCCCGTGCGGCGTACGTACGCGTACAGCGGATACCAGTAGCGCGCGCACAGCTCCTCGAGCGCGGCGCGCCGGTGCGTCTCGTCGGCGGCCGAGCTCGCGAGCACCACGCTCCAGCGCGTCGTCAGGAAGCGCGCATCGAGAGGCGGCTTGCTCTGCACACGTGCCAGTCTAACGGCGACCGCGTGCTTTCCTCGGTACCGCGCTGTCCCTAGACTGCGCTTCACTCGGATCTCGCACCACGTATCGAGGAATTCGTTTCATGAAACCGATCACGCTCGCCGCAGTTGTTCTCCTCGGACTCGCCTGTCGATCGCAGTCCGGCACGACGTCCGCCACCTCGACCACGAAGGCCGCCTGGTCATACGAGGGCGCGACCGGGCCGAGTCACTGGGGCGATCTCAGCCCCGAGTACGCGAAGGCGAAGACCGGCAAGCAGCAGTCGCCGATCGACATCTCTCGCCCGCGGACGAACCCGCAGGATGGATCGCCGTTGCAAGTCAGCTATCAGGATGCGTCGCTCTCGATCCTGAACAACGGACACACGGTCGAGGACGAGTTCGAGTAGGGCGGATCGCTGACGATCGGCGACCACTCGTATCGACTCGCTCAGTTCCACTTC